>NZ_BAAACW010000135.1:0-16559 GCF_039521845.1 Alkalibacterium iburiense | reverse complement strand
GAAATCGTCGGAAAAATGACTGATTTCATTGCGATTTATTTATTTTGGACTAGTTATTTCCCAGTCCCTTTATTTTGCTTCAGATAATTTACGACCCATTAAATATAGGCGAAGGAAAGGAATGGGTCATAAACCCATTTTGCGTCCCATTAATTAAGGAAAAATAATTTAATGGGGGTATAAGTCTTCGTTGCGTCCCAATAAAAATAGAATTAAGATTTATTGGGGTCATAACTTCGCTTTGCACCTCAATAAAAGTAAACAAAATATATTATCCAGACGCAAATGTCTAAAACCATTTTTTCTTCTTAAATAATAGAAGCATGAGTCCAGTTATCAAAATAGACAAGAGCCAGAAAGCTAGATAACCATAGGGCCAGTCCAATTCTGGAAAATAGTCGAAATTCATACCGTAAACACCAGCTAAAAAAGTAAGAGGAATAAAGATAGCCGAGTAAACAGTGAGTATTTTCATAATTTCATTGGTTTTATTACCGACACTCGATAAGTAGGTGTCTAATATACCCGAGCAAATTTCTCTGTATGTCTCGGTTAAATCAATCAGTTGAATAATATCGTCATAGACATCTCTAAAATAATAGCGCGTTTTTTCGTCTATCCACTCATAATCATTTTTGGACAAATTATTGATAGCATTTCTCATGGACCAGAGCGTTTTTCTGACGTAAATCAACTCTTTTTTTATATTATGAATGGCTTGCAGCAATTCTTTACTCGGATCAACTAGTACAGTATCTTCTAATTCGTCAATCTTTTCACCGAGCTTTTCAATTAATGGGAAGTACCCGTCCACAATCGTATCGGTTAAGGCATAAAGCAAATCGTCTGCTTGGTTTTTTCTCATACGCGTACCGTCTTGTAACTTGGTCACAACCGTTTCAAAGACACTTAACTGGGTTGATTGGAAAGAGAGAACCCAGTCATTGAATAATACCAAGCTGAATGAGTAGGATTCTAACGTTTGGCTGTCAGACCAGGTCATTCCTTTGAGAATTAAAAATAAATAGGTATCGTATTCTTCTAGTTTAGGTAAATGATCATCCGTTAATATATCTTCAATAACGAGCGGATGCAAATGGAAAGTACTCCCTATTTCTTTTATCAGATGCTCATCTTGAGAAGTGTGGACTTCCAGCCATTTGACTTCATGATCAATCGTCCTGTTGAGTTCGTCTAAATGACTGACGTCCACTCGTTCCATCGTGTCCTCGTTGTAATGAATAAAAGAGAGTTTACTCGTGTTCATAGGCATCCCTCCAAAATTGAGTTGACTGCATGTCCTATTCCTTATATTCTTTAATCGTAACCGTTTTAATACAGTTATTATAGCATAAATCAACACGAATCTAACTCAGAGGAGGACTCCCATGAGCGTTCCATTATACGAACCTATCAATACTATAAAACCCGTTGCAGAAAATATATGGATTGTCGACGGGGACAGCATTCGAATGAAGGTCATAACCTTCGGACTCCCTTTTTCCACGCGAATGACCATTGTGAAACTAAAGGACGGATCCTTATGGTGTCATTCTCCGGTTAAACCGACAGAGTCCTTATTTAAAGAAATCAATCTCCTGGGGGAAGTCAAACATTTGGTTTCGCCTAATCCTATTCATTATGCTTACATTGGGGATTGGCAAAAACAGTATCCTCATGCTACTGCTTGGGCAAGCCCTGGAGTAGAGAAACGTGCCTCTTCACAGAATATAGAGGTATCATTTGATAAAGATTTAAAAGACACCCCTCCTTCAGACTGGTCTGATGAAATCGATCAGCTCATCTTCAGAGGAAGTGCGGTCATGGAAGAAGTCGTCTTTTTTCACAAAGACAGCCGCACCTTGATTCTAACGGACTTAATTGAAAACTTTGAAACCAAACGGACGAAGAGCTGGTTTTGGCGAACGATCTATAAATTAGCTGGAATAGCGGACCCGGATGGAAAAACGCCCATTGATTTACGCATGACTTTTACTGGTAGGAAAGATAAAGCCAGAGAGTCTTTAAAAAGAATGCTCGAATGGCATCCTGAAAAAGTCATACTGGCTCACGGGCGCTGGTATAAAGAAAACGGGACGGAAGAATTGAAGCGCGCTTTTAGGTGGCTGGAGAAGTGAGGGCGGTTCACACTTTCGCGAAGAATTTGAACAGAAGAATTTAATGAGTAAAATTTTGAAAATGACTCTATGAGCTTCCGATTAAGCAAAAAATGAAAGAAATGCGAATAAGATGTGAATGAATACTGAAACTTTAAATCGATGAGCACTATTATTAGAGGAATTTAAATATGTCTGTTACGGTAAAAATGTAAACCAATACAAACTATTTATAGGAGTGATAGGATGAAGTTAAAAGATAGAGTCAGTATTGTCACAGGTGGCGGTTCAGGTTTAGGTCGTTCGATGTCTGTCAATTTGGCAAAAGAAGGCTCTAAAGTTGTCGTTGCAGATATGAACCTGGAAAGCGCAGATGAAACCGTTGAAATGATAAAAGAAAACGGTGGGGAAGCAAGTAGCGTAGAAGTCGATGTAACGAATCAAGAACAAATTGATCATGTCGTTCAATTTACTCTTGATACGTACGGTAGTATTGATGTTTTATGTAATAATGCAGGTATCGGTGGAGCTGCTGAAAAATTATTAGATGTCCCAACTGAATCATGGGATAAAGTTTTAAATGTTGACTTGAAGAGTCTATTCTTGATGACAAAAGCTGTTCTTCCAACTATGCTCAAGCAGGAAAAAGGAGTCATCATCAATACAGCTTCAGCCTCAGGTCTGTTAGCAAGTAACGCAGGAATTGAATATACTTCAGCTAAGCATGGAGTGATTGGATTCACTAAGCAGGTTGCTTTTGAATACGGACATGATGGTATCCGTTCAGTAGCAGTGGCTCCTGGTGTAATCGAAACTCCTCTTACCGAAGAAGCCGGAATGACTGGTCCTGGAGGAATCTTCCACGATTTAACGATGAACGCTCCTGCAGGAAGATACGGTAAACCTGATGAAATAGGTAAGGTTGTAGCCTTCTTAGCGAGCGATGATGCATCGTTCATTAACGGTACAACTGTCCCAGTTGAAGGTGGATCTTCTATTTATTAAACTGTTCATTCTCAAAAATTTTAAGGCACATTTGAAATAAAAATTTAAAATGAAAAGGCATGATTAATTCACAATAGGTGAGTTAGTCATGCTTTTTTTATATAAATATCTAATAAAGATACATGCCTTATAATTTCTATTGTGGGATTTATTTTGCTGTAAATTAACGTGTTAATTTGCTTGCAAAATTATCATCGAATGATTATACTGACACTATGAGGAGGAGAACCAATGCCAAATATTAGACCTATATCCGATTTAAGAAACTATACTGATGTTTTAAATGAGGTACAGGAGAATAGTCCTGTCTATTTAACCCGAAATGGACGCGGAGAATATGCCGTTGTCAAATTGCAAGAGTATGATCAGTTAAAAGCAACAGTGAGATTACTAACGAATTTGGAATCAGGGGAACAGTCGTCAAGAGAGAAAGGCTGGTTATCAGCTAAAACAGTAGAAGAGCAATTAGGACTATAAATGATGAAAATTGAATATTCTCCGAAGGCCTTAGAAGATTTAAAAAGTATACAAAGATATCTTTATTTAGAGTGGGGAGACATAACAGCTGATAAAAGTGTACAGGCTCTCTTATCAGATATTAAAAGATTGACAGACTTTCCTTCGTTAGGAGCTAGTCTTAGTAAAAAAATAAATAGAGTATCAGATTATCGTTATGTGTATTCAAATAAAAATTACATTTTTTATCGAGCTGAAACGGATAGTATTAAAATTATCCGTATTATAAATGAAAAACAAGATTTTATAAGAGAACTATTTCAAGATTAATGAAATTATTTTATTGTCTAACGCTATATGTGTATACAAAGCTAAAAAACCAAGAAACTACTTCACCTTAATAGTAGTCTCTTGGTTTTTTTGGTAAGGTCATTAACTTTTTTCTAGGTGTGTTAACTCTTTATTATCTGTTTGATGATAATAAAAGAAAATGAGGGAAATCACTAGGTAGCCGACCACAAAGTTTGGGTTATAAAACAAGGCTAATTCTGGTGCATGCATTAAGCCGATAGCCGATAAGAAAGCTCCTACTAAGGATAACACTCCTGCTTTTTTATATTGGTTATCTATGATAAATACGACAATGGCTCCCCATATTAAAGCAGTAAACATAGCTCCTTGGCCTAAAGGAACAACGGCTGGAGATACAGAAGCAAGGGCATCTGGTGCTGAATTAGCGAATTTGCTTTGCAAGTAATTAGCTAAATAGGGGAACATGGCAATAATGACTGCTGGAAAATGCTTGTTTTCAACTGAAGCAAAAGTTTGGACAATCATAGACATCCCTACAAAAACTAAAATAGGGGCCACAACGGGCAAAGGAATAATCTCGGCTAAAACAGCTATGACACCAAAGGATGAAGCAAATAAGAAAACAAACCCATTGAGAATAGAGTACCCTCTTCTGGAGTGCGTCCATTTTGCACTAACTGAGGCCATATAAATAGTGGTTGGAAACGTTCCGCCAAATAGAGAACCTAAAATAGTACCTAAACCATCAGCTAACTGGACTTCAGAAACATTATAATTATCACCAGCAGCTGACATAGCTTCCACATTATTTAACGTCTCAATAAAATTATATACTGAGATCGGAATGATGATAGCGAGTATGGAGAGGAGCGGTCCGAATAGATGCCCTAAACCTTCAAATAACCCTAAAGTAGGGAGAGGCGGGTAGAATCCTGCTGAACTAAATCCAGTTGCCAAGTTGCTGAACTGGGCTTCTCTTAAAGAGTAGGCCATCACAGTTCCGATAATGATAGCGAATAAGGATGTTGGAATTTTAAAAGGCATCGCTTTTTTACCGATAAATCCGATTAAAATAATGACTAATGAGACCATGCCGATAACGGGAGATTCAAACGTATGAAAGAACATTTGACCACCAATAACTGAAAAAGCAACACCCGCAAGAGCGCCCAACATTGCTGCTCTAGGCAAATGTGTTCTGACAAAGTTACCAATTAGGCTCCCGACAGCTTCAACTAAACCACCTAAAAATGTTGCGGCCATACCGATTTTCCACGCTAACTCCGGGTTATTAGTTAAGGCGAGCGCTGGAGCCATAATGCCGAATAAGTAAATAAACATCACGGGCGTACTGATTCCATAGGATAAAGCTGTCACGTCAGACCGATTTTCTTTCTCTGCTAGTTTCTTAGCCATGTGTGCGTAATACAAGTTTCCAAAGAGAACACTGACTGCTGCACCAGGAATGATTCTCCCATACACAATACTTGCAGGATACCCCATACCAGTCAAACTGATAGCGATAATCACAAAGTTAGCTAGATTATTTTGAAATAATGCAAAAAATCCATCAATATCCGCTTTTACGAACCATGGATAAGCGACCTTCTTTTTCACATTTACATGAGTATTTGGTAAATCCATTTTCAAACCCCTCTCTATGATATCCATGATTATAGAGATAATGTTCGTAATTAACAAGTGAAAAAGAATGAAATATTAAAATAATTACTTTATTGTTCGTGTTTTACGAACAATGTTCTGTAAGATTAACAAGGTCATCTATAGTTAATTTGAATTAACTTAATTTAGATTAACTATCTATCAATAGTGGGGGTAAGTTTGTAGTTAGAACGATGTAAACCAACGTCTTTCATAGCATGCTAAAAAGAATAGGGTTCTAAAGTTTCAGTACACTCATTAGTCTATTTAAAATAATGTAAAATCGTTTAATCAGAATAAGAAAAGGCATAAATTGAACTGAATATTGAATGGATAGTGGTATAATAGAAGAAATTTCGAAAGGGTGGTTGGGATGAAATCACTTGGAGAAAGCCTGAAACACTATTTAGATAGTCCATTAAAAAATAAAGTGGCTCATTATATACATGAGCGTTTTGTGCCAGATTATGAACTGAGTGTGGTTCTTGCGCGTTTGGATGAGTTCCATGTCATGCTTGAATCAATTCCTCAAGGATTAGATGTATCGTATACAGCAGTAGTCGATCGGTCTAAAGATGAGATAGAAAATGATTGGGAAGTTTTTCTAGTAAAGAAAGAAGAGGGCAGTCGATATGCTACTGATTTCATTCCGTTTGATCAATTGATGCGATACCCGGTTGAAGGAGACAAGGAGCAAGTCGATGTAATCGGTGATATCATTTGGGAATTAACCTTTGATGGCTGGACTGAAGAAGAGAGAAACGAACGAATCAAAGAGTTTGAAGAAAGCTTAAAAGAGTAAGCAAGCATTAAATAAGAGGATATGGATGCGTTTAGGAGGACACAAAGTGAAAACACTCTTACTATCTCTCGCGGTATTAGCCATGATAGGATGCTCGAATGAAGAGGCCGATACCCCACAGGATGACTATGAAAAATTGACAGACAATGAAGAAAGTTCGAATCAAGAGTCAATAGATGAAAGGCCTAATGAATCAGAACAAACTGATTTGGATAAGGCAGAATCAGAAGAAGAGACAGTCCCTGATTATGAGGCATTAAAAGAGGCGATTGTTAATCCATTTGAAACAGCTACTCCATCAGTCTGGGGTGAAAACATAGTGGGAGTCGTCACTGAAATAGATACGAATGATAGAGTTGTTGCCTTAACTTTTGATGCTTGTGATGGAACTCCAGACTCTTATGATGAAGAGTTAATTGAATTCTTAATCAAAGAGCACATACCTGCTACTTTATTTATTAATGCTCAGTGGATTGAAGAAAATAGGGACATATTTACCGAATTATCCGAAAACCCTCTTTTTGAAATAGCGAACCATGGTTACTCCCACAAGCCATTATCAGTAACGGGAGAATCCGCCTATGGCATTATGGGGACAGAAAATGCGGAAGAAGTATTTGATGAAATCTTTCAAAACCAAGAACTCATCAAGGAAATAACAGGCCAGTATCCTAGCTATTTCAGGTCTGGAACAGCTTACTATGATGATGTTGCAGTAGAGATCATTGAGGCTTTAGGATTGAAGGCTGTAAATTACAGCGTTTTAGGAGATGCAGGCGGCGCCTTTAATGAAAGTCAGATTGTCAGTGCTTTTGATTCCGCTCAAGAAGGGTCCATTTTTTTATTCCACATGAATAAGCCCCATTCTGATATAAGTAATGGGGTAAAAGAAGGCGTTCAGATGTTAAGAGAAGAAGGATTTGAATTTGTTCAGCTTGGAGAATATGATGCCCATTTTTGAGAAGGATAGTTTTTTGTAATTGTTTATAGTAATTTGAAAGAGACTGGAACGTTTTTGTCCCAGTCTCTTCTTATTAGATTATTCCCACTCAATTAACCTATAGGTAAGAGGCATGTTTTTTCTCTATATTTGCCCAGTTGTATTTGGCTATTACGGTTTTTTCATCAAATTTTTATCAGTGAATGGCTTTCAATAGTCTTATAAAAGGTGGCAAATAATAGGTCTGAAATCCTGTTCAAAATAGCCTTGATTACCTTTAGGAGAACCTTACTTTATCCTGCTCTACTTTCGACTGAGGGTATTAAGTATGGTTTTATGGTAATGCTGTAGAAAACTCTTGCCATGAATTCTCACAAAATTTCAATCCTTTAGTCGCTCTTCAATCTTGTCAAAATCCGCTCTCAACTATACAGCAACGTGTGCCTATAGCTTGCCGTATGCAGATTATAGAGAAACACTATATTCCAGAGAACAGCTACCAATTATAACCGCAATTTTATTTTTTAACACAATTTTATCCTTTTCTCTCAATTCAGATTTTCAAGATATTCTTCAAGGCTAACACCTTGATTATGAATCTCTGTGGCAGCTTCGACGCCTACATAGCGATAATGCCAGACTTCTTCTGCAACTCCAGTGATTTCTGTTTTATCGCCGGGGTATCGGAAGATAAAGCCGTATTTGTAGCTGTTTTCCTGTAGCCAAAGGTAAATATCATAGGTGGCTCCGTTAATGTCCACAGCTATGCCCAATTGGTGTTCGCTCGCTCCCACAGCAGCAACCCATTGTTCTGCCAGTTCCTTTGCCTTACTTTTGGAGTATCCCTGCTTCCGGTAAGAAGTGATTTTCTCATCCATAAAACTCTGTTGTTGCTCCTGAGTCCGATAGCCGGACACTACAATCGGGCCAAGTTTTTCTGCTTTAGCATTGTCCAACATCTCCATCAGCGGCTCATAAATACGCTTGTCAACAAGTTCTCCCCCCTCTATTTCCATTAATTCTAAGTCGTAGTCTTTGGGTAAAGGATTCCATCTGTTAACCAGTGTTAGATACCAAGGCACATCGGCCTGTGCATCGTCGTCTTGCGTGTCGTTTGAGAATACTTCTGTAGTTTCCTCGCTGACAGCAGGGAATATGGGGTTGATTCCCCGATAAAGGTTCACCACCCAGAAACTGATAATCAAAGCAAAAATAAGGCTTAGCAACGGTAAGAGTAGCCATACGGGTTTCCTGTGACGGATTCTTCTTTTGGAAACATCTCTTTTTTTCATAATAAAACTCCTTTCTACATACACAAAAATAATAAGGCTCCTATCAGTAATCATTGTACTGAGAAGGAGCCTTATTTTTTTTAATATAAAGGTGTTTTCTTCTTAAGAAAAACCTAAGAGGAGGTAGCTGTTTTCTTAATTTGCCATAGGGAGCTGTACGAAGAATGTGATGGTATCATTTTCACTCGATACACTGATTGCACCACCATGCAGAACGATGATTTCCTTTGCAATCGCCAGCCCAAGACCTGTGCCTCCTGTGTCGGAAACACGCGATTCGTCCACGCGATAAAACTTATCAAACAATGAGGAAAGCTTTTCGTTGGAGATCTCTTTCCCTTTGTTTTGAAATGATACGATGATTTGTTCTCCCGTTTCTTGGGTAGAAATCACGATTTCTGTGTTGGGATAACTATATGCCGCTGCGTTTTTCAAAATATTGCTGAACACCCGTGCTAACTTATCCGCATCGGCAAAGACGGACAAGTTTTCATTAGCATTTATCACAACCGTATTTCCATGTGCAAGAAGAGCGGGTGATAGTTCGTCAGCTAATTGTACCAGCATATAATAGAGATCAATCGTCTCTTTGGACAGTTTAATCTGCTGTGAATTGTATCTAGTGATTTCAAAGAACTCATCTATCATTTTTTCCAGCCGATATGCCTTATCCAACGTAATATGCGTATACTTTGATCGTTGTGCAATCGGCATATCCGGCTCTTCTTCAAGAAGATTTAGATAACCAATGACCGATGTAAGAGGTGTTCGGATATCATGGGCGAGATACATAACCAAATCATTTTTCCTTTGCTCTGCAAGCTCTATCTCCGCTTTCCGCTGCTCCAGTGTCAGCTTCACAGCATTCAATTTTTTCTCAAAAGGAAGCATCTCTGGCGATAAGCGGATTTCTTCCTTGTTATCCGCCAATAAAGAATCAATGCCTTGATTTATTTCCTTGAAATATCGGGTCATCCACCGAAACAAGCGCCAAAGCAAAAAAATAAAAACCAAAATAATTGCTGTCGCAAAGAATATTTCTCTATATCCGCGAAAATACTCATGGTAGATGAAGAAAGCTTTTTCATGCTCTACTCTCATAAAATATTTTAGCAAACTGACAATCCAATCACCAACCCGCTGTTGCCAAACAAACAAGTACAGCGCAATCACAAAGAGAAAAGCAATAAAAATAATTCCACAAAATCGCCACATGAGCTTTGACTGAAAAGCCGCATAATCCTCTTTTTTCTTAAACCTCAATTTTATATCCAACCCCCCATATCGTTTTGATATACTTCGGCTTATCAAACGTATCATTCATTTTTTCACGCAAATGCCGAATATGGACAGTAATCGTGTTATTGTTTTTGCTGTAATATTCGTCTTGCCAAATTTTACGAAACAATTCTTCTGCACTTACTACATTTCCTTTATTTTCTAATAGAATACGCAAAATAGAAAACTCGGTAGGGGTTAATATAATTGGCTTTTCATTTAATGAACATTCATGTGTTTTTATATTCATCATTAAGCCAGAATGAATAAGAACATCATTTGCATGATCCTCAGAATATGTGGGATTGTATTTTTTGTATCGGCGTAGTTGTGACTTTACTCTTGCAACCATTTCAAGAGGACGAAATGGTTTTGTAATGTAATCGTCCGCGCCGAGTGTAAGACCGGTGATTTTATCCGTTTCCTCGTCCTTAGCTGTCAGCATAATAATGGGATAAGTATGCTGTTCTCGAATCTTTTGGCATAAGGTAAATCCGGTTATATCTGGTAACATGATGTCTAAAATAGCAAGGTCAAGTTCAGTTGTGTTGATACATTCAAGTGCTTCTTTTGCAGTGTAGAACTTAAAAACTGTATAGTTTTCATTTTTAAGATAGACTTCGATTAAGTCTGCAATTTCGTGTTCATCATCGACGACAAGTATTTTATTGGACATATAATATTTCTCCTTTCCATAGGGTGTTTTTTATCGTATCAAATAAAAAGCTTATGTTTATTATTTTTTAGGTGAGATATTATTAAGCTTTCCCTAAGATCGTAATTTCCTGCGCCCATCGACTGGTTTTTCTACCTCTTACTATTCCTAATCCTTTGTTTTCTCCAAAATAATCAACCTATCACTATGCATTCGCTTGCATTCAAGACTTATGTCATAGCGGCTGATCCACGTCATAAAAGAAAAAAGCTTTTGTAGCAGAGGTTTTTCTGCTGGGAGTTTTAGATTTTGCTCTACGCTATCCAATCTCCACAGCATCTTTGTGTGTCGGATATATCAAATATTAAATTGTCACCCATGTTTAAAAATAAAATTCTTTACACCTATTATCCTGATGATTAATTAAATATTTTTTCACGAAATATTTTTTCACCTGATCATGTTGAATATTTTTTTAAAAAGCTAGATATAAACTATAATATAACTTCCTCAATTGAAGTGCAAAGAGAACCTTTGCTCATTTTTTTGTATAAAGCTTTCGATTCAAAATAATTAACACATATCACCAATGAAGTAACTATTGAACATTGTTTACATGCAGCGGATTCAAATTCTTGTTATATCACGGAAATGAAGTCAGTAAAGCAAAGAAAAGTTAACCTTAAAATTGTCAGAGATCTTAGACATATCTATAATGGCAAGTGTCAATTATGTGTAATAAATCCATCTGAAAACTTTGGTGTTGATATTTTAGAAAGTCCCCACATAGAATATTTTTCGAAATCTCAAAACAGTAACAGCGATAATATTTTGCTTACATGCCCCGATTGTCACAACATTTTATATAAGCTGAATCCAATATTTAATGATGAAACACTGTCTTATGTATTTAAGAAAGGTAACATACTCGCATTACAAGAAAATAAAACTATTATCACTGCACAACAAGAAAGACCACAAACCCGCATGAAAACTGGGTCTATGGTCTTTCTTGTTGCCTAAAATGTTATTCCCACTCGACAGTTGCTGGTGGTTTACTTGTAATATCGTACACGATGCGGTTCACATGGGGAACTTCGTTTACAATACGAACAGAAATCTTTTGTAAAACATCCCAAGGGATACGAGCGAAATCGGCGGTCATGCCGTCAACGGATGTGATGGCACGGATGCCGACAGTATAGTCATACGTACGCGCATCACTTTTTACACCGACGCTTCGAATGCCAGGTAAGACAGTGAAATATTGCCATATATCACGATCTAAGCCCGCTTTTTTAATTTCATCTCTTAAGACAGCATCACTTTCACGGACAATAGCCAGTTTTTCTTCCGTAATCTCACCCAATACTCGAATACCCAAACCAGGACCTGGGAAGGGCTGGCGCCAAACGAGGGATTCCGGCATAGCTAACTCTATGCCTAATTTTCTGACTTCATCTTTAAAGAGTGTTTTTAATGGTTCGATTAACTCAAAAGTCATATCTTCGGGTAAGCCTCCCACGTTATGGTGAGACTTAATTGTTTGAGCCGTTTCTGTACCACTTTCGATGACATCTGAGTAGATAGTCCCTTGAGACAAGAAGTCCACATGTTCTAATTTAGATGCTTCATCGTTGAAAACTTCAATAAATTCATTGCCAATAATTTTACGCTTGGTCTCAGGATCTGAGACACCTTTTAATTTGCTTAAGAAACGATTTTTGGCATCCACTCGGATAATGTTCAAACCGAACTTCCCTACCAGACTCTCCATAACCTGGTCGCCTTCATCTTTACGCAGTAAGCCATGATCCACAAAAATACAGGTTAACTGATCTCCGATGGCTTTATTTAATAAGACAGCCACGACACTGGAGTCCACGCCCCCGGACAAGCCAAGCAACACTTTTTTATCTCCAACCGTTTGACGAATCTCTTTAACTTGATTTTCGATAAAATGTTTCATGCTCCAATTACCCGTGGCCTGACACGTATCAAAGACAAAGTTTTTTAGAAGCTCTAACCCATTATCTGTCTGTTTCACCTCTGGATGGAACTGGACGCCATAAACCTGTGCGTGACTGTTTTCAAAAGCCGACACAGGATACGTCTCACTTGAAGCGGTAACTAAAAAGTTCTCAGGTGCGTGAGTCACGCAGTCAGAATGACTCATCCACACCTGACTAATTTTATCTAATCCCCTAAATAATGAACCAGATTCCTCAGTTAATGAAAGAGTCACTTCTCCTAAGTGTTTTCCATCATGTTCTTTTACAGTGCCGCCGAAATGGTGGGCTATCAGGTGCATGCCGTAATCAATGCCTAAAATAGGAAGGCCTAAGTCAAAGATTCCAGCATCCACTGCATAGGCATCCGACTGATTTACACTCATCGGTCCACCAGATATAATAATGCCTTTAAAGTTCTGCTTTTGCAGTTCATCGGCCGTTACCGAATAAGGGAGCATTTCGGAGTAAACCCCTAATTCTCTAATACGTCGTGCTAAAACTTGATTAAACTGGCCTCCGAAATCAAGAACAGCTATTTTTTCCATGTGTTTAACATCTGTTTCTACAGTCACAATATAATCTCCTTATCGCATAGAATAGTTTGGTGCTTCTTTCGTTACCTGAACATCATGAGGGTGAGACTCTCGTAGACCTGCCCCGCTCATTTGAACAAACTGAGCGTCATTGCGCAAAGCTTCTAAGTTGGCTGCCCCGACGTATCCCATGCCAGAACGCACCCCGCCAAGCATTTGGAAAATAATGTCCTGCAGGGTTCCTTTGTATTCTACTCGTCCTTCTATGCCTTCAGGAACCAGCTTATTCGCTTCATTCACGGAGTTTTCCTGGAAGTAGCGGTCACTGGATCCTTTTTTCATCGCGCCTAAACTTCCCATGCCTCGGTACGTTTTATAGCGGCGTCCTTGATACAACTCAAATTCACCTGGAGACTCATCTGTCCCAGCCAGCATACTACCAAGCATTACTGCATGTCCCCCAGCGGCCAGCGCTTTGACAATGTCTCCAGAGTACTTAATTCCACCATCTGCAATAATCGCTTTTCCGTATTTTCTGGCAACGGATGCCGCATCATAAATAGCTGTGATTTGAGGTACACCGACACCGGCTACCACTCGTGTCGTACAGATAGAACCTGGCCCGATTCCGACCTTTACCACATCAACACCTGTTTCAAATAAGGCTTCCGTTCCTTCGGCTGTCGCGACATTTCCAGCTATAAGGGCCACATCTGGAAACTCTTCTCGAATTTGTTTAATCTTTCTGATGACACCCGCACTATGACCGTGAGCGGTATCGATGACGATGACGTCAACTCCCGCTTTAATTAAAGCTTCTGAACGCTCGAAACTGTCACTGGTAACACCAATAGCGGCTCCTGCCAGTAAGCGCCCGTGCTTTTCTTTTGCAGAGTAAGGAAACTGCTCGACTTTTTCTAAATCTTTAATCGTAATTAGCCCGCTTAAACGGCCATCTTTATCTACCAGAGGTAACTTTTCAATCTTATGTGTGTGAAGAATTTTTTCAGCTTCTTCTAAGGAGGTCCCTTCAGGTGCCGTGATTAGATCGTCTTTCGTCATTTCCGTATGAATGGGTTGAGTGAAATCTTTTAAGAAACGCAAATCACGATTGGTGAGTATCCCAACCAATTGACGGTTTTCCATCGTTTCGACTATCGGGATTCCGCTAATACGGTACCGATCCATTAACTCTTCTGCATCAGAAATAAGGTGATCAGGGGTTAAAAAGAAGGGATCGATGATGACACCATTCTCAGATCTTTTCACTTTTCTGACTTCATCGGCTTGTTCTTCAATCGTCATGTTTTTATGAATAATGCCTAGACCGCCTTGTCTAGCCATCGCAATGGCCATACGCGAATCGGTGACTGTATCCATGCTGGCACTTAAGATAGGGATATTCAGTTGTATAGAGTCCGTTAATTTGACAGATAAATCCACATCATTCGGTAAGACATGGCTTTCAGCTGGGATTAATAAGACGTCGTCAAATGTCAGTCCTTTTTTCTGGAATTTCGTTTCCCAATTACTCATGTTTATTCTGTTCCTCCTTGGTTTGGTCGTTCGGGTATAAATTATCCAGTAGTTTACCAAAAGCAGGAGAGCCAGTCAATGCTTCTAAAGAACAAAAGACATTTATGAGCGTTTTATAATGTAGGGAAATCTGTGTTATTATAGTATTTTATTTAGGTCTATCAAGGGAAGAACCGGTTGCGTTTGAGGGTAGGTTTAAATAAAAAACTTATTTATTTCTAATGGTTTAGTTATCTCAACGAAAGCTATAATGTTCAGATTTAAGTTGTAAACACGAACGATAAAGTATAATAGAGGATTAATTACGTCTAAATACGAACAATAAAAAGAGGGTATCTCACCCAACGTGTATACCCTCTTGTTGTTTCTTTATTCGTTTAAGAATCCTTCTTCCACTAAAAAGTCTCTGGCGACATCTTCTGCATCGCGGCCCTCAAACACCACTTCATAATTCATGGCTCGCATTTGATCGTCTGAGATTTCTCCAGCCAAGACAGATAATATATCTTCAAGTTCTGGGTGGTCCTCCAATAAGCCTGTCATCATCAAAGGGGCTCCTTGATAAGGAGGGAACAGACCTTGGTCATCTTCCAACACAACTAATTCATACTCGTCAATTTCCGGGTCGGTACTGTAGGCATCAATCATATTGACATCCCCTTGTTGCAGGGCAGTGTAGCGAAGTTGTGGCTCCATTGTAATGACATCAGCAAAGGTAATCCCGTATAACTCTTGAATACCGATATACCCGTCTTCTCGGTCATTAAATTCAATGGTGAAGCCTGCTTCCACTAAATCAGCTACGGTGGCCAGGTCCGATATCGTTTCTAAATTATGTTCTTCTGCGAATTCGGATGTAACAGCCAAAGTATAGGTGTTGTTGAAAGCCATAGGTTCCAATAGAGTCATATCATGCTCTTCTTGAAGATTCGCTCGAGCTTGCTCGTACACTTCCTCTTCCGGGGTCCCTGGCTCAGGAATCTCATCAAAGAAATCTGCCAGGACGGTTCCTGTGAATTCAGGGTAAATATCGATTTCACTTGATCGCAACCCATTGAATACAAAGGTGGTCATACCAAAGTTTGGTTCTAATTCAACGGTTAAGTCAGACTGGTCTTCTATGAGTAGTCTGTACATATTGATAAGCACTTCTGGCTCGGCACCCATTTTTCCCGCAATGGTCAAATCATCTTCATCTGAAAAGATAACAGGGATAAGCAGAGCACTCCCGATTACCACTATTCCAGTACCTAAAATATAGGCCGTCTTTTTAAAAGAGGTCTGTTCGAGATAACGAAGTAAGCGATCAAATAAAATAGAGAGCAAAGCGGCTGGTACAGCACCGAGAATAATTAAATCATTGTTTCCACGGTCTATTCCAAGCAAGATTAAGCTACCCAAACCACCGGCTCCGATTAAAGCAGCCACCGTTGCCGTACCTATAATTAAAACGGTAGCGGTGCGAATACCAGCCATGATAACGGGCAGGGCAATTGGAAACTGCACTTTACGCAACTTTCGCCAGCGGCCCATCCCCATTGCATCGGCGGCTTCATTTAAAGAGGGATCGATACCTGTTAAGCCCGTATAGGTGTTTCTTAAAATAGGCAGTAAAGCATAAATGATTAAAGCTATAACAGCTGGAACCGTCCCAATTCCGATAATCGGTATCAGTAGACCGAGAACCGCTAGGGAAGGGATCGTTTGAAAAATAGCTGTGACTTGAATAATCGGTTCAGCGATTTTTTTCTTGTCCATTAAGAACACACCTAAAGGAACAGCGATAAACACGGCTATCAGTAAAGCAAGAAAGGATAATTGCATGTGTTCAATAAAGCCTACCCATACATCGCCTGATCGTTCTTGAAAGGTTTCAATTGACACTCCCACAGCTAAAGCAGTGGGATTCTTAAGTACTTTGTCGAACGCAGGCCATTTCTGTTTTGTTCAAGCCTTAAG
>NZ_BAAACW010000134.1:0-4248 GCF_039521845.1 Alkalibacterium iburiense | reverse complement strand
GATTCGGTTATTAAACTTAGGGAATGGTCTCCTTAAAAGCACCTCAGCTGAATAAAGGTTACTTTACTTACCAACTTGTTTAAAAAGCCAAAACAGGAGGGTCTTTTTGTGTTATCCATTTTTTAAATTCAGATTCTTTTCTTCACTTAATTCCGCTTGAAACTTTCAAAAAAACATCTTTGGCATTTAAAAAAGTATCCTATTTGGGAATATCATACCTTCGAACAGGAATAATCTGATTTTTCATAGAACTTTTGGCATTACCATCTCTCGTATTTTCTCTATAATCATATCGTATTCATCATAGAAACACTAATTTATAATATCACTTTAAATTTAAAAAAGACTAAAGATTTGAGGAAAGGAAAAAGAATAGCAAAGAACAGTGTGAAAAAGAACAAAAATTTGGTAAACTAATACAGATAATGAATATTATAGCAAGAGCGGAGGTAGCCGCATGGAAGAATCGGATTCATTTTATATCATTGATAGAGATGAATGGAAAACATTAGCACAAAACCATACGGAAATCAGTCTGAATGACCAAGAAGTAGACTCTTTGCGGTCGCTGAATGACCAGGTATCTGTCCAGGATGTGAAAGAAATTTATTTACCTATATTACAAGTTTTGCATAAATACATTAAACATTATAATGAGAGACAAATTGAAATTAAACAATTACTGAAAAAACCGGCTAAAAGAGACCCCTATATTATTGGTATTGCAGGGAGTGTGGCTGTTGGAAAAAGTACATTAGCGCGTTTTTTGCAGACTATGATGTCTAGAGCCTATCCGGAACAGACAGTCAAATTAATTACCACCGATGGTTTCTTATATCCGAATGAAACCCTTATCGAAAAGGGGATTTTAAATCGCAAAGGGTTTCCTGAAAGTTACGATATGCACCGCTTAATCAGTTTTATGGGTGATATTAAAAGCGGGAGACGCAATATTAAAGTGCCTCTCTATTCGCATAGTTTATATAATATCGTACCCGACCAATATGAAGTCATCGACCAGCCGGATATCCTGATAGTAGAAGGAATTAATGTGCTTCAATTACCGGCCAATGAAAAGATATTTGTCAGCGACTTTTTCGACTTCAGTTTTTATGTGGATGCCGAGGCCGACCGGATTGAGAAATGGTACTTAGAACGTTTTGGTGTTTTATTACAAACAGCTTTTAAAAACCCTTCAAATTATTACTACCCCTATGCGATTGGAGACAGAAAAAAAGCATTTGCTATGGCTCGAAATGTTTGGCGCACGATTAATCTAAAGAACTTAGAGGAGTACATTCTTCCAACTCGCTTCAGAGCGGATATGATTATTCATAAGACAACCGATCATTATATCGATCAAATACTTTTGAAGAAACATTAGGAGAAGGGAAGCCATATGAAAAAAGCAGTCATGGGGTTGGTTGTGCTTGTGGCCCTCTTATTGAGTGGGTGTGAAGAGGCTGTTTTTGAAGGAACGGTGGCAGTAGTCGAAGCAGAAGAATCTATTTTGATTGTCGAGCCCCATGAAGGGGAGAGCATCAGGCAGTCCGGGACATTAGTCAGCTTATCTGTACCTGAAGACCACACCTATGAAGTAGGGGATACTGTACGCGTGACGCATGAAGGCCCAGTAATGGAATCCCATCCTTTGCAAGTTAATCTTATATCAATTAAAAAAACAAGTGGTGGATCTAAATAAATAACAGGTTTGATTCTTAAGGGAGTAAGAATGGATGAGTAAATTATGAATAACAAAGTAACCATTCTGGGTATTCCATTTGATAATATGACCCGGAAAGAGTTCTTAAGCGTTCTATATAAACGAATGGAAGATAAAGAAAAAACATTTCTAGTTACGGCGAATCCAGAAATTGTCATGTTTGCTAAAAGCAATGAGGACTATTTTAAATTGTTGTTAGAAGCGGACTTCATTGCCCCAGACGGCATTGGAGTCGTTCGAGCGGCAAAAACGCTAAACACGCCCATTAAAGAAAGAGTACCTGGGTTTGAATTAATGCTGGGTTTACTTGAATTGGCTAACATGGAAGGGAAGCGGGTGTATTTTATTGGGGCTAAAGAAGACGTTCTAAATTTGACGATTGAAAACGTCAAAAAAGAATGGCCACATATTGAAATTGCCGGTTACCATCACGGGTATTTCGATCACGATGACCCCGAAAAGATTCAGATGGTCAAAGAAGCGAATGCGGATATCGTGCTGGTAGCCTTTGGTTTTCCTAGACAAGAAGAATGGATTAAAAAATACTTAAATGAAGTCGAACATGGCATTGCTGTAGGTGTCGGAGGTAGCTTCGATGTCATTTCAGGTAAAACGAAAAGAGCCCCGTTTTTAGTCCAGCGTTTCCATGTAGAATGGCTGTATCGGCTCATCAAGCAACCTTCTCGTTATAAAAGAATGAGTGTCCTGCCCCTGTTTTTAAGAGAAATTTACAAGCAGAAAAAAAGGAAAAGTGAAATATGAAAGTCGCTCACATAAATGCAGGAAATGAATACGGCGGGGGTCTGGTTCACATTGTCTCCTTATTGAAAGAGTTAAAGGACAAACAATGTGATCTTATCGTACTGGAAGAAGGGCCGGTCTCTAAAGCAGCCCGACAAGAAGGAATCCCTGTTCATGTCTTTCAACAAGCCAATCGTTATGACCTGACTGTTTTAGTGAGGGTGATTCGTTTTTTAAAAAAGAAAGCTTATACACACATTCACACACACGGACCACGAGCCAATACGTTAGCTTATATGATGCACCGCTTTATTTCAGTGACATGGATTACGACGATACATAGTCACCCTTCCCTAGATTTTAAGGACAATGGAATAAAAGGGCGTGTGTTTGAACACGTGAATAAGCGGTCTATAACTAAAGCTGATGGCGTGATTGCCGTATCGAATGAAATTAAAGAAAGTATTGAGCGACTGGGTATACCAGAAAGTCGTATATACGTGATTAACAATGGCATTACCTTCTCGGAACCTTTAAAAGGGGAGAAAGAACAGCCCGATTTCACTTTGCTGACGATTGGGCGATTACATCCTGTAAAAGGTTACCCTTATTTGATTGAGGCCCTAAAAACGTTCCCTTATCCCAACTGGCAGTGGTTAGTATGCGGAGAAGGCGAGGAAGAAAAAGCGTTGAAGCAGCTTTGTAAAGAGTCATCCATTGCCTCTCAGGTGTCTTTCCTTGGCTGGTTACCAAGTGAAGAAGTGAAAATGGTCGCTTCTGACTCCCATGTATTTGTTCATCCTTCTTTAAGTGAGAGTTTTCCACTCGTCATACTTGAAGCAGCTGAACAAGAGCTTCCGGTTATAGCCACAGATGTGGGAGACGTTAAGGAAATCATCCGAGATGACACAATGGGCTGGCTGATTCAACCAAAGAATGCAGCAGATTTACGCAAGGCTCTGATAGAAGCGTATGAATTGTGGCAAAATAATCAGTTGAAGGAAAAGGGGATTGTTCTCCGACAATGGGCTGAGCAGTTTTCACTTAGTCAGCAAGCAGAACACGTTTTAGATGTGTACAAAGAGATGAAAAAATAAACTAGAAAAGATGGAAGGCCATCTTTTCTAGTTTTTCTGTATGTTCTAGGAAGTGTGTTATAAAAAAATGAACAAAAAAGAGGTTTATATTCAATAAACATTGAAAGCTAACGCCATATTAATTAAACTGGGTGTTAGAAGACGAGGGGGAGTACATAATGCAGGATTATGCCGATTACACAAAAGAGGCGCTTATAAAAGAAGTGGAATCACTTAAACGGTTGAACAAAGAGTTTTTAAAGACATTCCATGAAACAGAAAATATGGAATTCGGATGGACCGGGAATCTTGGACAATGGTTTTGGGACTTTACCATAAACGAAGTCACTTATAATCCATTGAAAGCAAAGGCATTGGGCTATACAAACGAAGAATTGCCTGAAAAGGTACCCTATGAATTCTTTACCGAAAAATTACACCCGGATGATTACGGGTATGTCATGCAGACGATGCAAGACCACTTGGACGGCAAAATCCCGGTGTGGGAAGTAAAATACCGTATCAGAGCAAAAGATGGCTCATGGAAAGTCTACCAGGATCGGGGAAAAGTAACCGAACGAACCGAAGAAGGCGCTCCTCTCTTTCTTAAAGGCATTGTGTTTGATTTGACACTCCCACAGCTAAAGCAGTGGGATTCTTAAGTACTTTGTCGAACGCAGGCCATTTCTGTTTTGTTCAAGCCTTAAG
>NZ_BAAACW010000133.1:0-1585 GCF_039521845.1 Alkalibacterium iburiense | reverse complement strand
CGTTTTTTAGAGTTATTGACTGATTCAGCACATAACAAGTTTCAACACATAATTTCTGCCCATAACGAGTGACTTGATGCCGCGTTCGGCTAAATTATTGGAGAGCACCAGACGGCCGTCCTTCAGTACATTCATCATCCGCTCTTTCTGGTTCAGCGCATAGGTGATCGCTGTGCCAAGTTTGCCATGCGCAGTTAGGGATTCGCACCAGTCAAAAAACGCCTCAAGCTTCGGCTTCACTAGTTCTAAGCGCTGATCATACCGTTCGCTGACAGATAAGTCCTTTAAGGACTTATCCAACGCAAATAGTTCGTTACACAGCGTGACTCCCTTATGAGCGACACTCTTACTGGAATAGTTCTTTGGACGTGCGTCATAGAACTTCCGTCTGATATGCGCCAGACAGGCAATCATCGTCATCCCTGGAAGATTGTTGTACCCGGAGAACCCATCACTATGTAGATAGCCAGTGTACTCCTCTAAGAAATCTCTAGGGACAGATCCGCTGCGTGATGGACCAAGCTTGTAGATATGTATGGCACGTTCGCTGTATTTACCGGTACTGAACAACCACATATAGGACTTTTGTCGGTCTTTGTCGTTGAGTACTTTGAATGTCGTTTCGTCGGCGTGTAGAACCTTCTGGTTCAACAGTTCTTGGTGCATTTCAGCCACGAGTGCTTCGAAATAATACTGGGACGTTTTAATGTGCCAGTTCGCAATGGTATGTCGAGGAATCGGATAGCCAAGCAGATTCCAATAAGCCTCTTGGCGATAGCCTGGGACTTTTTGTTCGAATTTTTGATACATGGTTTCCGCTATCAATGATGCAGAAGCGGCTGTATTATTTAAAGGAAGTCTGGGAATTTCAGCTTTCGCAAACGGCGTGCGCGTTCCGCTTTTCTCACAGTTCGCGCAGGCATATGTTTTTTGGAAATGTCTGTGGTTTTCAAGTCTCGCCGGGATAAATTTCACTTCCTGGCGGATGAGTTGCGTGCTGACCTCTTTCATAGCTGCTTGACATGTTGGACACGTACAAGATTCAAGCTCATGAATATGGTCAACAGTAGGAAGAGATGACAACTGCTGGTCTTTTAATCCTTTACGTTTCTTGCGGCGACGTTCTGTTGTAATAATGACTTCATCTTCGTCGCTTTGGTCACCAGTCTGCTCTGGTTCGCTAAAAAGGCGATCGTTGAAGAGGTTGCCTTGATTGGGATTATCTTTCAACGTTTCCTTCTTTGGGCCGTACAATTTCTGAGTTAAGAATTCGATTTGTTCTTTTTGTAAGGAAAGCTCATCATCTTTTTGAGCGATAAGGGTCTTCAGTTGTTTGTTTTCTTCTAACAGCTGATCTAACTTTTCAATAATCACTTCAAACTGTTTTTCGCTCTTAATAGACATGTCTGCTTCTCCTCACATAAATAGTACTTAAATTGTACACTAATCAGAAAAAGAAAACGAGAGAGCCATTGATTTTTTCATCAATTTCTCTCTCATTTCTTAGGCGTATTTCCAAAAATTTTGTTTATTTTATAGTTTATTTCTTCGTTTATTGCTTGTAAATCAATCTTTTACACAAAAA
>NZ_BAAACW010000132.1:0-9622 GCF_039521845.1 Alkalibacterium iburiense | reverse complement strand
ATCAAATTTGACAAAAAAATAAAGCCATAACAGGCTTTGTGTCACTTTTTATTGATTCCAGCTGTTAAACTCCCGAGAAATGGAAGAAGAAAACGAATCATCTGATTAGTTAGCCTAAAAAGGCGAACAATTAACACAAAAGATGACCAAATGTCCAATTAAACTTTATTCCAACCCATTTGTATGGTATAATTACTCCAAATATATTAGGAGGAACATTAGAAAATATGTCAATTGAAGTTGGAAGTAAAGTAGAAGGTAAAGTTACGGGGATTGCTAATTTTGGCGCATTTATTGATTTAGGCGATAATAAAACTGGGTTAGTGCACATTAGCGAAGTCTCAGATAGTTACGTAGAAAACATCAATGAGGAACTAGAAGTTGGACAGAAAGTAACAGTGAAAGTTTTATCAATAGCAAATGACGGAAAAATTGGTCTATCTATCCGTAAAGCTCAAGAGAAACCTGCTGAAGAAACTTCCAAAAAACCAACACCTAATCGTGAACGTCGTAGTCACTCTCCTAGTAACAGAGGACAACAGCAAAATAAAAAGCAAGATTTTGATTCATTAATGAGTTCTTTCTTAAAAGATAGTGAAGACCGCTTAACATCTCTCAAGCGCAATACAGAAAATAAACGCGGCGGACGTGGCGGAAGAAAATCGTAAGCTAATTCAATAGATATCAATAAAGGGTTTAGGGGTGTCCCTGAACCCTTTTATTTATAATACATAGAATGAATACTAGACTACGTATAAAGCAGGTGATTTCGTGACGCTCTATGAAGCCTTTAAAGACCATGTGAAAGAAAGACTATACTGGAAACCAAGGGATCCAGTAATTGTCGCGGTATCGGGCGGTGTGGATTCGATTGTCTTATTCGATTTACTCACTCATTTGCCACAGGAGTACAAACCGAAACTCGTCATCGCACATATTAATCACCACCTAAGGGGAGAATCTGATGAAGAAGAAGCCTTTATTCGACACTTAGCGAATCAATCACAAACCCCATTACATGTTTACCAATGGCACCAAGACAATCATCCGGATACAGGAATTGAAAAAGCGGCAAGAGATGTGCGGTATCAATTCTTTTCTGAGGTAGCTGAAAAAGAAAACAGCTCCCATGTTTTAACAGCTCATCATCAAGATGACCAAGTCGAAACGATTTTGATGAGGTGGGCTAGAGGAGGCACGTTAGAAGAGCTCACAGGCATCCCTGAAATGAGAAAGTCCGGCAGAACAACTGTATTACGCCTTCTACTCCCTTTTTCAAAAAAGGAAATCATCCGCCATGCCCAAGAAAACGGGCTGGAGTGGAGAGAAGACGAATCGAATGCTTCGCTAGATTATTCAAGAAACCGATTCAGAAACAAAATCCTTCCTTTATTAAAAGAAGAAAATCAGGCGATTGAAAAACATATTCTATCTTTTTCAAATGATATAGCCGCTGTATTAGAGCTGCTTGCTCCTCTCATTCATAAAGAAAGAGAAAAAACGATAGATTTGACTGAAGAAGAGATAAGAATAGAGATACCTGATTTTATGACCCTGAAAAGGTCAATGAGAAAAAGTGTATTAAATGATGCCTTTTTAAAGTGGAATGACTCCGAATCCTATATAATAAAACAAACCCATTTAGATTTACTCATTGACTGGTTGGAAAAAGGGTCCCCTCATTCCTCTTTTGATTTACCCAATGACCTCATTGCTGAAAGAGTCTACAATCAATGTGTGATTAAACAAAAACAAAAAAAAGGGAATCAGCCTTCTCCATTAGTAGAAAAAGGGATCCCTATTTATTCACTTAACAAGTGGGTGAGTTTAAATGAAAATGAAAAAATTGGTTTGTTTTCCCCTTCACTATATGAACAAATGAGGTCAGAGACTAGCCAAGCTGTTTTTTTAAATAAAGATGCTATCTCTTTCCCACTTACAGCTCGGCATAGGAAAGATGGAGATAGACTGTCATTAAAAGGATCGAATGGAAGTAAAAAAGTGAAGGACATTTTTATAGATCAGAAAGTTCCTATGTTAGAAAGAAACCGAGCATGGATAATCGAAGATAATTCTGGTAAAGTCATTTGGGTTATCAACTATAAAGAATCAGCGTTGTCACTCGATCCTTTAACTGATACAATAAGCTACGTACTTGTGTACGAAAAAAAATGAATGAAACAATAAAAAACACGTTATATTTTAAAAAAGGAGACTTTAAAATGAAGAAGGACATGGAGAGTATATTAATTTCTGAAGAAGAAATCAAAAACAAAGTGAAAGAATTAGGAGAAATCTTAGCTGAAGAATATAAAGATAAAAACCCTTTACTTGTTTGTGTATTAAAAGGCGGAATGCCTTTTATGGCAGACTTAATAAAAGAAATGAACATCTATCTGGAAATTGATTTTATGGACGTCTCTAGCTACGGCAGTGAGCTGGTATCTTCAGGAGAAGTCAAAATATTGAAAGATCTGGATACTAATGTAGAAGGGCGACATGTCGTTTTTGTTGAAGACATCATAGATACAGGCGGCACTCTTTCTTACTTAAAAGATTTATTCAAGTATAGAAAAGCTGAATCAGTCAAAATAGTGACTTTATTAGATAAACCGTCAGGTCGTAAAAAAGACATAGAAGCTGACTGGATTGGCTTCACGATACCTGATGCCTTTGTGGTTGGGTACGGCTTGGACTACATTGAAAATTACCGTAACCTTCCCTTTATTGGGGTTTTAAAACCTGAGATTTACAAGTAACCTTTATCTGTATAGGTAAGGAGTTATCATGACGACAGCTTTCTTACTATAAGTAAACAAAGATCAAACAAAATTCATAGTCAAAGAAAGTCAAGTATGGTAGTATGATAAAGTGCATGAAAATAATGCCAGTATAATATTAAACAAATTCAATTGAATAGATGGAGGATGACATGAAGAAAGGATTTTTCAAAAGTGGCCTCTTCTACGTCATCGTGTTTCTTGCAGTTATTGGAATTGCAAGTTGGGCGACAAGTGACGGACAAGATCAAGCTTCAGAAGGTGTGAGTACAACACAGTTCGTAGAGTTTTTAGAAGATGATCGGGTAGAAGAATTTCAAGTTCAGCCTAGTGCAGGCGTATACGAAGTCAGAGGTCGTTTTCGTGAAGGACAAGAAATAGAAATTGAACAAAATCAAAATGTAACGATTTTCGGTGGAATGGATCAGCAAGAAGCAGATTTATTTGTCACCTATATATTAAGAAATGACAGTATGGTTAATGAAATCTATACATTAGCTAGAGAAAATGATGTAAATATTGTGTCCATAGAAGAACCAACAACCGGTATCTGGACCAGTTTACTCTTTTCGTTCTTACCTTTACTCTTATTTGTCGGTTTCATTTACTTTATGATGGGACAGGCTGGTCAGGGCGGCGGTTCTGGCGGCGGACGCGGAGTCATGAACTTTGGTAAATCAAAAGCCAAAGAAAGCGACGCTAAGACCAGTAAGGTCCGTTTCTCAGACGTAGCTGGGGCAGATGAAGAGAAAGAAGAATTAGTAGAAATTGTAGAATTCTTGAAAGACCCAAGACGTTTCGCCAATTTAGGCGCACGTATTCCAGCAGGGGTACTCTTAGAGGGCCCTCCAGGAACAGGTAAAACGCTATTGGCTAAAGCAGTAGCAGGTGAAGCAGGTGTGCCATTCTTCTCCATTTCCGGTTCTGAATTCGTAGAAATGTTTGTAGGGGTCGGAGCGAGTCGAGTACGTGATTTATTTGAAAATGCTAAAAAGACAGCTCCTGCCATTATCTTTATTGATGAGATTGATGCAGTAGGTCGTCAGCGTGGTGCTGGTATGGGTGGCGGACACGATGAGCGTGAACAAACCCTAAACCAATTACTAACTGAAATGGATGGATTCGAAGGAAACGAAGGAATCATCGTTATTGCGGCGACAAACCGTCAAGACGTTCTTGACCCTGCGTTACTCAGACCTGGTCGTTTCGATAGACGTATCATGGTGGGTCACCCAGACGTTAAAGGGCGTGAGGCGATTCTTAAAGTACACTCTAAGAATAAGCCGTTGGCACCTAGTGTTGATTTAAAAGTAATAGCAAGACAGACTCCAGGATTTGCTGGTGCTGACTTAGAAAACTTATTAAACGAAGCAGCCTTAGTAGCAGCTAGACGTAATAGTAAAGTCATCGAAGCCATTGATTTGGACGAAGCACATGACAGAGTAATCGCTGGACCTGCTAAGAAAGACCGTGTGATTTCTGAAACTGAACGAAGCATGGTTGCTTACCACGAAGCAGGACACACGATTGTCGGCTTAGTACTAAGTGATGCTCGTATCGTTCATAAAGTGACGATAGTACCAAGAGGACGTGCAGGCGGATACGCCATCATGCTTCCGAAAGAAGATCGTTATTTAATGACGAAAAAAGAATTGTTCGAACAGATTGTTGGTCTTTTAGGCGGACGTGTGGCGGAAGAAATTATCTTCGACTCTCAATCAAGTGGAGCCTCAAATGACTTCCAGCAAGCGACGCAAATCGCACGTAGCATGGTAACAGAATACGGGATGAGTGATTTATTAGGGCCTGTTCAATATGAAAGTGGCGGACAAGTATTCTTAGGAAGAGACTATTCTTCTTCTCAAGCCTACTCTGAACAGTTTGCTTATCAGATTGACCAAGAAGTCTTGCGTATCTTAAATGAAGCTCATGCGGAAGCGAAAAGAATTATTGAAGAACACAAAGATGCTCACCATTTAATTGCTCAAAAACTCTTAGAGGTAGAGACGTTAGATGAGAAGCAAATTAAATCCCTTTTCGAAAAAGGAGAAATGCCTGCGCCTAAACAAAATGAGGCACAGTCAGAGTTTCCACGTGAGAGCGAAGAGGCAGAAGTAGCTCCAGAATCAGAAAGAGATCCAGAAGAAGAAGCCATCGGAAAAACGTTTGAAGAAATAAAAGCGGAGCGCGAAAAGAAAGAGCAAGAGCGTAAATACCAGCTCGAGCACGGCGGCGCTAATTTCGAATCTGATGAGGAAGACAACAAGTCCCTCGATGAAGAGACGGATGCTTCAGCAGATGAAACGGATAAAGAGCCAAAAGAATAATCGTTTAGATGGACTATAGAAGAGGAGGCGTATCATTCGCACTCCTCTTCTTTCCATGTAAAATAAAATGAGAAGCACCATAAATTGATATAAAGGACTGTGAATAAAGTGACTGATAAACTAATCAAAGCACTATGTTATGATAATGAGATTCGGGTATATGTTGTAGAGGCCACTTCAATGGTCCAAACGGCTCAAGAAAAGCACGAGACGTGGAGTGCGGCCACAGCTGCTTTAGGGAGAGCGATGGTAGGCACCACCCTTCTTGGAGCGACATTAAAAGGCAATGACAAACTGACAGTCAGAATTGCGGGTGGCGGTCCGGTTGGTTATTTACTCATCGACAGTAATGCAAAAGGAGAAACAAAAGGCTTTATAAAAAATCCATTTGTCAGTCTACCTTTAAACGATCAAGGAAAAATTGATGTCAAAGGGGCCGTTGGAACAGACGGCATGATGACGGTCAGTAAGGATTTAGGAATGAAAGATCCTTTTGTTGGACAAGTTCCTATTGTCAGTGGAGAGCTTGGTGAAGACTTTACGTATTATATGGCTCACTCAGAACAGATACCGACAGCTATTGGTTTGTCCGTATTGGTGAATCCAGATGAAACAGTCAAAACAGCTGGAGGATTTATGATTCAAGTGTTACCAGGCGCTTCAGATGCGACTATTCAAAAAGTTGAGCAAGCAATTGCTGAACTTCCTCAAGTATCCAAGTTGATGAATCAGGGAGAGACACCGGAAGAAATCTTAAGGCGCTTGGTCCCTGACGGTTCGTCTCATATTCTGGAAGAAATGCCGGTCAGCTTTACATGTGATTGTTCTAAAGACCGGTTTGAAACAGCTATTGTGACTTTAGGAGAAAAAGAAATAGAAGAAATGATTGATGAGGACAAGGGAGCAGAAGCTGTGTGTCAATTCTGCCGTACAAAGTATTATTTCAACGAAGAAGAACTGACAAAATTGAAAGAAGAAGCAAAGAATAGGTAACTGTTCTATTGGACTTTATGAGAGTGAAAACTTATGGTACGATAGTTCAGAACGTAAAACTGGAAAAAAGAATGAGTGAATGGAGTGGATGGTGTGTCTCAGGATAATCCAAATAAAGAATCAGTAACGGATCAGTTAGTTGTGCGTCGCCAAAAAATGAATGACTTAAGAAAACGAGGGGTGGACCCGTTTGGCGGGCGTTATGATAGAACGCATCTGTCTTCTGAAGTTCTAGAAAGTTTTGAAGAGTATTCAAAAGAGGAACTGTCTGAAGCAGGTCATGTAGTGAAAATAGCAGGTCGTATTATGACTAAGCGCGGAAAAGGGAAAGCTGGATTTGCCCATTTAAAAGATAAAAACGGGTTAATACAGATTTATGTGCGTAAAGATGCTGTTGGGGATGAGCAATATGAAAGTTTCCAAACAGCTGATTTAGGTGATTTTTTAGGTATAGAAGGAACAGTAATGAAAACCAATACGGGTGAAGTGACCGTAAGAGCAGAAGAACTAACATTCTTATCTAAAGCCTTACGTCCCCTACCTGATAAGTACCATGGTCTGACTAATGTTGAACAAAAATACCGTCAACGCTATTTAGACTTAATTGCCAACGAAGAAAGTTTTGATCGCTTCACTAAAAGAAGTCAAATTGTTCAAGAAATAAGAAATTATCTAAACAGTCGTGGGTACTTGGAAGTCGAAACTCCCTTGTTGCATAACTTAGCTGGGGGAGCTGCTGCCAGACCATTCATTACACACCACAATGCCTTAGATATGGAGCTTTATTTGCGTATAGCCATTGAGCTGCACTTGAAGCGTCTGATTGTCGGTGGAATGGAAAAAGTATATGAGATGGGCCGTGTTTTCCGTAATGAAGGGATTGACACAACACACAATCCTGAATTTACTATGATGGAACTCTATACAGCCTATCATGATGTAGAAGATGTCATGGACTTAACAGAAGACCTGATTCAATCCGTTGCTGAAAAAGTTTTAGGTAAAACGGAACTAACCTACGGAGAAGACACGATTCGTATAGGAGATAAGTGGGCTCGCCGCCATATGGTTGATCTGATAAAAGAGGAAACAGGCATTGATTTCTTCAAAAACTATACGGATGATGAAGCAAGAGCATTGGCTAAGGAACATAATGTTGAAATTGACGATTTTGCAACATATGGCCATGTTGTCAATGAATTCTTTGAGAAGTTTGTTGAACATAAATTAATTCAACCGACCTTTGTTTATGGACATCCTGTTGAAATATCGCCATTAGCTAAGAAAAATGAGGAAGACCCGCGATTTACAGATCGATTTGAGTTGTTTATTGCTAAACATGAATATGCCAATGCCTTTAGTGAGTTAAATGATCCGATTGATCAACGTGAGCGTTTTGAAGCTCAAATGAAAGAAAAAGAACAAGGAAACGATGAAGCGCATGAAATAGATGAAGACTTTATCGAAGCGTTGGAATATGGAATGCCACCTACCGGAGGACTGGGCATTGGAATAGACCGTCTCGTCATGCTATTAACTGATTCACATTCTATTCGAGATGTTTTACTATTCCCAACAATGAAAAATATTGATTAATATGAATTAGCCTTTTAGCATGAATGCTCTTAGTCAATCTAGACGGAGCATTCATGCTTTTTTCTTTTCAAAATGTATTTACTCGTATTAATGCCAACTTTTATATATTATAATATGTAGAAGAGTTACTTAAGAATAAGAAAGTAGGGAAGTTTATGAAAAAAACACGTTGGATAAATTTTTTAGGAGGAAGCAATCTCGTCTTCACTTTAGTTGTATTGATTTTATTTGGTATCCTATTTTTCTTATTTAATCAGGTCAGCTATATTTTTACACCTATATTTGTCATTGTCTCTAATCTGTTGATGCCGTTAGTTCTTGCCTTGCTCCTATATTACTTATTGGACCCGGTCGTTGACTTACTAGAAAAATGGAAAATTAAACGCATTTTTGGAGTAACCATCCTGTATGCAGTCATCATTGCTGTATTGGTTTTAGGTATAGGATCGTTGCTACCGCTTTTGAGAAATCAGGTCGTTAGTTTTATTGAAAACTTCCCAGACTTTATTGATTCACTAGTCGAATCCATTACTGGGTGGCTCTCAACACTTCCTTTTGGAGCTGAAATAGAAACATTTATCGAAGAAGGGGAAAACTTTATAGCTGAAATTCCTAATAATATGGACCAATACTTATCAGATGGATTAAGCGGACTGACATCAATTGTCTCAGGAGTGACCAACTTTGTGGTAACACTAGTGACCTTTCCTATTATTCTATTCTTCATGTTGAAAGATGAGCAGAAGTTTTTTAATGCTGTGCTAAGTGTGGTCCCACCAAAATGGAGAGAAGATATTTTGCGTGTTTCCTCAGAAGTCAATACACAAGTAGGGGCTTATGTTAAAGGGCAATTAATTATAGCTTCTTCTATAGGAGTCATGATGTTTATCGGATTTACAATCATTGGATTGGAATACAGCGGGGTACTGGCTATCATTGCGGGATTTACTTCTATTATTCCTTATCTGGGTCCTACATTGGCTTTTCTACCTGCCTTAGTTATAGCTTTAATGGATTCATGGTGGATGGTTGTTCAGTTACTAATCGTTTGGGCTGTTGTCCAGTTCGTGGATGGAAATCTAATAGAACCTAACGTGATGGGAAGACAATTAAGTGTCCACCCATTGACGATTGTTATTGTTTTACTTGTCATGGGAGATCTTCTTGGTTTATTTGGATTAATACTGGGTGTTCCAATATATGCCATCTTAAAAGTCATCGTCGTTCACTTCTTTCAGCAATATAAGAAACGGTATAATAAATATTATGGTGATGTTGCAGGTGAGTATGAAGTCAAACCAATAGAAATTGCGGTTAAGAGAGAGCGTGGAGATGATAGCCAGATGAAACGTAATATGAAAATTGCCAAGCTTAGACGAAATAAAGTAAAAAAAGAGATGAAAGAAAAAGAAGAAGACGATAAAGAGTAAGAGTCAATTAAGCTTTTAGTAGCTGTCTAGGCAGGGATTTATGAGAATCCTTCCTCATGCAGCTACTAAAAGTTTTTTTATTTTAAAATATGCCTTGACGACTATTTAATATGATGGTATGATATATCACGTTGCTGCAAAACAACGACACCTAATAACACAAAATTAAATTGAAATTATGTGTTGACATTTAAGAAGCAACGGTATATAATATAAGTTGTCGCGCAGGGGCGGGTAACGCTTACACTTTTCAAAAGATTTCCGTTAATCGAAAAAAGAAATTCAAAAAAAGTGTTGACAACTGAAACGACAGATGATATTATATAAAAGTTGCCTCATAACGAAGCAACCGAATAGAACGAGATAGATCTTTGAAAACTGAACAAAGTAAAACAACCAAATGTGCAGGGGTCTTCGGTTCAATTATGAATCGAGACAACTATAGAGTTAACAAGGTTAACTCGCAATTTTTAAATGAGCTATTCAAACTTAAACA
>NZ_BAAACW010000131.1:0-4706 GCF_039521845.1 Alkalibacterium iburiense | reverse complement strand
ATTTGACAAAAAAATAAAGCCCTTATAGGCTTTCTGTCACTTTTTCCTCGTTTCAACTGTCAAACTCCCGGGGCTTTTCAACTTTTCAGTTAAACTAGAATCATTTCATCATGTAATCCTCATTTATGTTATACTGTTCTTGATTATAATGAGGTGATAAAATGAAATTTCTAAAAGAATCGAAGTTTTTTTATGTATTAACCATACTTATTCTTATCGGATTGGTCATAGGTATTTATAACTGGATTAGTTTTATATTCTACCCATTTGAAGCTTTTTTCATTAGCCTATTTGCTCCTATTATCATTGCCGTATTTATATTTTATATTTTTCTTCCTGTTTATAAATTAACAAAAATTAAAATAAAGACTGATCTTATTGCGATTTTAATTACATTTTTCGTCATAGCTCTTGTGCTTTTTTTCATTTTTTCAACATTATTACCCAGTTTGTTCCAACAAATCACTCAACTTGTTACGTTAATTCCAAGTGTTATTAATGAGATAATATCTTGGATAGAAGCTTTTACAATTGAGTATAACATATCATCAGCAGACGTTTATCAATATCTTTATGATTTAGATATTTCAGTAACTAATATAGTCACAAACATTATAGAAAGCTTGACGTCAGGTGTTACCTCCATATTAACGCTGACCATACGATCAGCTATTATTATTTTTACGGTTCCGCTTTTGCTTTTCTTTCTCTATAAAGACGGAGATAAACTACCAGATCAGATTGTGCGTATTGTTCCAAGTCAATATGAAGACTTAGCACTAGACTTAGCAGAAGCTTTTCATTTAAATGCATCTAATTATATTGGCGGTCGCGTAATTGTCTGTTTATATGTGGGCGTAGCCGCCTATATTATTTTTTTAATTTTGGGAGTACCTAACGCCCTATTACTGGGCTTAATCACAGGTATATTCGATATTATACCTTATTTCGGTCCTTTTATTGGAGCAGCTCCGGCTTTCTTAATTGCTGCAACAATATCTCCAACTACAGCTTTATTATTAACAGTTCTCATTACTGTCGTTCAACTGTTCGAATCATATTTAGTCACACCTTTAGTGATGGGTAAATCATTAGAAATGCATCCTGCTACTGTCGTCATATTGGTTTTATTTGCCAACGAGTTAATCGGCTTGATTGGTATGATACTAATACTACCAGTCTATGCAATTTTAAAAGCCTGTGCACTAGTAGTATTTAACTATATCAACGAAAACAAAAAGCAGCAGTCCATTTAAAATGGAGTTTGCTGCTTTTTTACATTTCTTTGATGAATGTAACTTATTATTGAGAAAATAACCTAGACTATCCATAGCTAAACTCGAATGACTGTGATATAAATTCCAGTTATTTACTTCAAAAAAGCAATTGTTTCTCTTAATCTAGATTGGTTAGAGTCATATTTTTCATATAGACTATGTTTACGGATTATAACTCAAACCGGGAAATGAGATTATATAATTCTTCAGCTAATCGGGCCAACTCCTCGGAATTGGCTGAGACTTCTTGCATGGTGCTCGTTGCTTGCTCGGAAGTAGCAGACGTTTGTTCAATTCCCGCTGCAGATTCCTCAGAAATTGAAGCAATTTCTTCTACACTCGTACTCATTTTAATCGTCTGCTCTTTGTTATCAGCTAATTTTTCAACAATCCACTGTACTGTTCTTTCCATTTGCTCAACAGATTCAGAAATACTAGTGAATGTTTCTCCAGTTTGCTGAATTTGTGTCGTTCCTTTCGTTACTTCACCGTATCCTTCTTCTAATGCTTTAACAACTTGAGATGTTTCCTCTTGCATGCTTTTAACTATAGCTGTAATTTCACCTACGGAGCCGGCTACTTCTTCGGATAATTTCCGAACTTCCTCAGCTACAACAGCAAAGCCTCTCCCATGTTCGCCCGCTCTAGATGCTTCAATCGCTGCATTTAAAGCCAGTAGGTTGGTTTGTTCGGCTACTTGCTCAATAACGGTAACTAAAGAAGATACCTCAGCAGATTTACTATCTAAACCACGTACACTGTCCACTGATTCTTTCACTAACTGGTCAATCGTTTGCATTTGTCTAACTGAATCATTCATCATGCCCTGTCCATTATCAGTCAGCTGACGCACCTCACTGGCCGAGTGAGAGACTCTTTCACTTTCATCGACCGATTCTTCAATCGTTTGAACAAAAGCAGTCATGCTTTCAGATAAGTCGGATGTGAACATCGCTTGAGATTCAGAACCGGATGCCAATTCCTGCATCGTTATGGCTATCTGATCTGCACCCTGAGATACTTCATGAGTCGATTGTGTTAACTCTTCACTGGAACTCATCACTTGACCAGTTGCCTGTGATACTGATGAGATAATGCGTCTTAAATCAGTTTGTAACTGATTCGTCGCTTGTTCCAGCAGACCAATCTCATCTTTTCTCTTAGTCTGAATGGACTCTCCTGTTAAATTCCCTTTAGAAATCTGAGAAAGCTTTTGAGAAATCACATTGATTGGTTTTCCAATAATTCTGCCTACTAAAAGAGCTATAAAAATAGAGAAGATAATAGCGACTACACTGGCTAGGATAATTAACCGTCTCAAATTGCTATAAATTAAGTTGCTTTCATTATAGGCTGTTCTGGAAAGCTCTTCTTTAATGTCCTTCAAATTTGTTAAGTGCATATTTGCTGCTCCGTACCAGGCTTCCCCGCTACGAATCCCATTCATGGCTTCCGTATAGTCCTCTTCTGCTAAGTATTCTTCCGTTTCAACAATCATATCAGAGTAATTTTCCCAATTTCTGACTAATTCATCAAAGAGTTCAGCTTCATCATTATGTAAAGTACGTTCTTGATATAATGAAAGGATTTCATTGACTCTTCCTATATTCTCTAGTGCTGGCTCACCTCTGCTAGGATCAGCATTAATCACACCTGTTAATAAATGAACCCGCGTATTTCCCATTAACTGGGCTATTTCTGCTAAATAGACAGTGGGCTGTAACCTCTCTGTAAAAATCTCCTCAGAGTTTTCATCCATTGTTCCTAATCCAAATAATGCTAATATCCCTAAAATAAAAATGATTAAGGCTAAAACCAAATAGGATGTCAGTAATTTTGTTGTAATCTTCATTGCTGTTCCTCCATTGCTAATCTATAAAAAATAAAATAACGCCTCTTCTTATTATCGACTTTAAAATGAAAAGTTTAATCCTTATTTTTTAAAAAGGTATGGTACACTTTATTTAACTCATGAAAAAAGGTCTAACTTAAGGAGTGTATTTAATGGATAGATACAGACAGATTAAGCATTTGAATGTAACTGATGATTTAGTGCAGAAAGTCATTGGTTTCTACCAAAACCATGTAGAAGTGCCTTATATTTCACCAGATAGAGATTTAGATTCCTGGGTAACTTCTGTAGAACTGGGGGTTGAATCTCTTGTACCGAAGAGAAATATGATTCGCTTCGAAGACGACTGCTTGCCTGGTCATATTATCTTGCTTTGGCGGATAGGGTTTAGCACCTTTACTAATGAAAGTGTCTTTCCAAAATACTTTGAATATGATTACGGAATTCATGCAGATGAAGCCCTAGAAGACATCCAGCAGAAAGGGTTCGCTAGGAAGCTGACAGCCTCTGAATCCTTAAAATATCTTCCCGCTACTCATTTAAAGGCTTTTTTAAAGAAAAAAGGAGTAAAAGGATACTCTACGTTAAAGAAAGAAGAGCTAATGGTCAAAGTGAAAGAGATGTTCACTGAAGAAGAGCTCGCTTCTTTATTTAACGTGAGAGGATTTGAATTGACTCATTTAGGAAAACAAAAGCTTGAAGCCCATTCAGATGTTGTGGATAGACATCCTAAAAAATCATACTAAAAAAGAATGGTTTAGACTGATGATGAGGCTTAAAGGACATCCTTCCATTTTGAATAATAGAAGGATGTCCTTTTTTGAAGCCGATACCTTTAGCAGTTGGTTTTCATTCATTCAACTTCCTTGATATTCAGCGTTGCTAGAAGAGAGAGACATATGCAAAGTTAAAATGTATAATCCCTTTCCCATATGAGCACATCACTTTTCCTGTTAAAAATATAGTCTTCTTCATATATATTTAATTGAATCTCATCTTTAGTTAGAACTGTACATTCCGTTTTAAATTCATCAAAAACTAATTCATAGTGATTATCTTCAATATTTCTTATAGTCCCAGTTGATGATTCATCAAAGTATGCAGAAAATAAACCAACTTTGTCATCTTGAAAGTTGATGGTGTATATTCCGATTTCTTCTTCTCTCGTGTTTAGAATTTCTGCTTGGTAACTCCCTTCAAGGGAATAAATCATTGAACTTCTATAATTATAAAAAGCATAACCACTAACGATAGTCATGAGTATTATCAACAGAAAAGATACCTTTTTCACATTTGTAAACCCCTTCATTATCAGTGTAGTTGTATACCCTGATAATACCACATTGATTATAAGAGATATACATGGGTTGAGAGCAATTGATGATGGTATAAAAATGGTAACTCCTTTTATACCATCTAGTTATCTCCATACATAAAAACCCCACAACGTTGGGTAGGCATGCCAATGTTGTGGGGTAGTTTTATATAAAGTCCGCGTTTCTTATTTACTCAAGTTTTGCAGTTGAATATCCAGGTTTAACCCTTGCGGTTATTGAAACTTCTTATAAAAAATTATC
>NZ_BAAACW010000130.1:0-21153 GCF_039521845.1 Alkalibacterium iburiense | reverse complement strand
ATGTTAATTATAGGATACTCTCTCTTTTCTGTCATGGCTTAGATTGCGAAGCAATCATATTGTTTTTTATAAGTGAATAAACGAATAAAGCGATGGTAATCACAAATAAGACTCCTGCAATCATCCATATTTCCATAATTATTCCTTCTTTCTATATAATTTCTTGCCTCTTAAAATAGTATCACAAATTCATATGACCTGAAAGGGATTAAATATTACTAACTGGTATCATTTGCTTGACTAGAAATAAAAATATGACTAACATGAGTAAAGACAAGAAAAAAAGGTAGCATTTTTTATTTAAACATGGTATTCTAGTCAAGGCGAAAGGCATTACAGGTAAACTCATACCTATGCCTGCAAAACATGGATTATTGGGAGGGACAATCATGCGAGTAAACGTTACATTAGAATGTACAGAATGTAAAGAACGTAACTACTTAACATCAAAAAATAAACGTAACAACACTGAACGTTTGGAAGTTAAAAAATATTGCCCACGTGAACGCAAAGTTACATTGCACCGTGAAACAAAATAAGTTCTTATTATAGCTAAAAGGATCTAACGATTATCTTTTAGCTATTTTTTTGTGCAAAAAAAGACCTAAGCACTAGGCCTAGGTCTAAACACGATTAGTCATCTGCTTCATCGCTCATTAAATCTTCTATTTCTTCCGTTTCTTCTTCAGCTTCCTCTGTTACATTTTGAGAGAATTCTCCTGTTTTAAAGTAAGCGTCAAAGACTCTTTTCGCTGCTCGTGTATTTTCTCTATTTGATCGTTCACTGGATCGTGCAGGCAAATAAGGCACAACGACGGCTACAGCTATTTCAGGATCATCATAAGGGGCATAGCCTACAAAAGTCATATTAACAACTTCTGCAGTATTTCTTCGTAAATCATCATCCCAGAACCAGGCTTGAGCCGTTCCTGTTTTACCGGCAGCCTCATATTCCGCACCGGCAAACACACTGCGTGCTGTTCCTCTATTCCCGTGAATCACTTCATAATGACCTTGCTGCACGCGGTCCATAGCCGTTTCATCAACATCAATATGATTTAAGATTTTAGGAGGGATTTCCGTTTTCAAAGATCCTACTTCTCCATTTTCCGGGTTGGTATCCCTAATTTCTGAAACCAGACGAGGAGCAATTCTTACTCCATCATTTGCAATGGTTGAAATGTACTGCAACAATTGGATTGGTGTATAGGTATCATACTGTCCAAATGACTGGAATAAACCTTCTCCTGGTGTCGCCACGGTTCCAGCATAGCCTGTAGATTCTGATGGTAAATCAATACCTGTCTCTACTCCTAAACCAAACTGATTATAGTAATGTCTTTGCTTATCAAGTAACTGTTTTCCATTTATATTGAGGGTATCATTTGGTTTATATTCCCAAACTCCCCCCATCCTCATCGCTAATTTAGCCATGTACACGTTTGAAGACACTTCAAGAGCTTCTATATCATTGATCACATCGCGTCCATACTGATTATATAAGGAACTGATGGTTTGTGTACTCCTGAAGTTTAAAGGTTCATCTACCATCACGTTATTTGATGTGGTTAACACGCCATCCATATAGGCCGACAATACAGTGGCTCCTTTTATGGAGGAACCCATTACGAAATTCTTTTGAACAATACCGAGAGTATCATCAGACACTTCCCCATCTTTATTCAACGCCTGACCGGTCATCGCTAAAATATCTCCATTTTTAGGATTCATAGCTGCTATATAGATACTTTCATTTAATCCTTCACGCAAAGCTAACGACTCTTTAGCAATTTGTTCAACTGTTTCTTGGAATTCAATATCAATCGTCAAAATAAGGTTATCACCTTTATTCCCCTGATACTGTTCAATCTGGTTTATAATATCCCCGTTTGTATTGGTCTCTGTTTCAAGCCGAGACTTTGTACCACTGAGCACTTCTTCATATTGACTTTCTAATAAAGTTGTACCGACTCGGTCGTTTCTTGAGTACCCTTTTGCTAAGTATGTTTTTAACTTATTAGCTGGCAAACCTTGGTCTTCTGAAGACACATTACCTAGAATACTTCTAAGCATGTCTCCTTCTGGATATATTCTCACCCAGTCTGTCCCTGTGCCGATACCTGGTAATGAATCAAGGTTTTCACTCACTCTTGCAATTTCTTCTTGGCTCACATTTTCATTCTTTACGTTCACCGTGCTGAGGGAATAAGCCGAATTCATTTTCTTAAATATAGCCGCAGCTGTGAGATCACGCTGGGGTAAAGAACTGATTTCATCTTCTGAGACGCTATCAAGCATAGCTTGGTAAGATTCATTCCCGCTCAAGCGTAACTCTTCTGAGGTCAATCGTTCACGTATGTCTTCTTGATTAGTAGCAATTACGTAATCTTTTAAATCTCTTATAGTCAAATCAAACTGTCTATCCGCATTAAATGGTGTAGCAGTATCCATTTCAATATACTCTGCTAAATTATAGGCTACTTCAGCCATCTGACTAGCAGGAACGTTTCTTCCTCTTGTATACGTAATAGTATTACGTGCTTCATTTCCTACTAAGCGTCTGAGATTAGCATCAAATATTTCGCCTCTAGGAACACTTCCAGTAATAGTTGTTCTTTCCGTTCGATCCACTTCTGCCTGATATTCATCTGCTCTTATAATCTGTAAGTAGCCTAATCGTAAAATTAAGCTAGCAAACAAAAGAAAGACAACGAAAAAAAGTAAATTTAATCGAAAAGGGATATGTGATTTTTTCTTATCTTTTCTATTTTGAGATGGTCGCTTCACTAAAGTCCCTCCTGAATCCTTAAAAGTTTCTTGTATTCCCTGCTTGGAATCTCATACTAGTTTACCAAATCAATGAATAAAATACCACTTGTTAAAGGAGGTTTTCGTGAGGATTATGTGAAAGTTTTTTAAAATTTTCCAAAAGAAAAAACTGCGCATCACCTTATGCGCAGTTTTATTCCACATTTTATTTAGCAGCTTCAAAACGTTTAGCTACTTCATCCCAGTTGACTACATTCCAGAATGCTTCAATGTAATCTGGACGTCTGTTTTGATAATTTAGATAATAAGCGTGCTCCCAGACATCCAATCCTAAAATAGGTGTTTTACCTACAGAATAAGGAGAGTCTTGGTTTAACGTATCCATTACTTCTAATTTCCCATCAGATACTACAAGCCATGCCCATCCTGAACCGAAACGACCTGCTCCTGTAGAAGCAAACTTCTCTTTGAAATCGTTAAAGCCTCCAAAGGCATCATTAATAGCATCGGCTAACTCACCTGTTGGCTCGCCTCCACCGTTTGGTGAAAGGATTTCCCAAAATAGTGAGTGGTTAGCGTGACCTCCACCGTTGTTTCTTACCGCTGTCTGAATGTCTTCTGGAACTGAATCCAATTTTTTCATTAGCTCTTCAATACTTAATTCAGCTAACTCTGGATGGTTCTCAAGTGCTGCATTCGTCTTGGTAACGTAACCTCCGTGGTGTTTCTCATGATGCAGGCGCATAGTTTTCTCATCGATATGCGGCTCCAAAGCATCGTATGCATAAGGTAATTCTGGTAAATTGTACGTCATAATGAACATTCCTCCTATTACTATTTATCGTACATTCTCATTTTAACATTTTTGACACATTTAGCAAATAGAATCTCTATTTAAAAGTAAGTAATATGAGTAGAATGTATGAATATACTTCGAAAGTATAGATATGCTCATTGATTTTTATATTTTTAAGAAGTAAACTGATTTCATACGTTAATTATAGTGAGGATGAAAAGTGTGCGTGAATATTTAAAAATAGGATTTATAAATCCTATAGAAGTCATAAAAGCGAGAAAGATGTCCAGAAAGCAGATGTTGGGCTACTTTGCTCTTTTAGCTTTACTCATCACTCTTTCAATGACTACTGTTTTAACTTCGGTTATGACTAACTTGAGAGATGATGGACAGGAAATTGCGGAAAATATCCCAGCTTTTGAAATTGAAAACAGTGAATTTGTTACTGATAATCAGGAATCGTATATTCACCAGACCAATACCTTTCTTTTTTTCTTTGATCCTAATGGAGAAATATCCCTTGAAGAAGTAGAAAGCAATGTTGAACGTCTGAGCGTTCCTGTGGGCGTCGCCTTACTCGAAGACGGGTTTTACTTGAATGTGACAGGCAGAACTCTCCCACTTGCCTACGATCAATTGGATGGCTTCAATCAGGAGAATTTAGTTCGATTGTTCCAGCAGCTTGGAACCTTTTCGCCATTAGTTCTGCTATTTACTTTTATTATAGGCTTTATAGCTAGTTCATTTTCTTTGGCTTATGAATGGCTGATTGTTGCCTTGTTTGCTAATATCATTGCGACTCTGCAGAGAATCCGTTCTCCTTTTAGAAAAAACGCTCGTGTGGCTCTTGTCAGTTTATCCATTCCGACTCTTGTCATTTCAGTCATTGAAGCCTTTGGGTATTTTGTTCCACTTGCTTTTGAATTGAAACTGGCCTTCTCCATTTATTTTATCTATACGTCTTTCAAGTCACTCAGACCAAAAACGAAAGATAAATAAACAAAGCATCCTTCGTTACTTTTCAGTAACAAAGGATGCTTTCTTTTTATCTCTTTTTCAAGCGATTGGCTTTTTTTCTTTTTTCTTGTTTTTTACGTTCGATTTTTTTCTTATAGCCCGGTTTGATATTCTTTTTGGCTTTCTTTCTCATCCCGTGGATTTCAGGATCAAATGTATTTTCAACTTTTTGATTCTGGCCTTTTCTCTGCTCTCGGCGCTTACGGTCATAGGTATCCACTATTTCCCCGTTTTTCAGTTCTTTTGGCTGGAAAGTAATGCCTTTTTGTTCGATGACTTCAATATCCTTCTCATCATCTGGACCATATAAGGTAATCGCTGTTCCTTTTAGTTGGTTTCTACCTGTTCGTCCGACTCGGTGAACAAAGAAATCCAGATCTTGTGGGACTTCAGCATTAATAACATGGGAAATGCCTTCAATATCAATTCCTCTAGCAGCTAAATCTGTCGCCACCACATATTGGTAATCTAAATTATGAATCTGACGCATCACGCGGCGACGTTCTCTAGAGGTTACCCCTCCATGTATGACGGCGACATCTAAACCTTGTTGTTTTAAACCTGATGCAATCTCATCCACTCGATCTTTTGTATTCGCAAAAATTAACGCTAAATACGGTTGTCCGATTGTCAGAAGATTGTAAATCAGTTCAATTTCATTTCTTCCTTTAGTTGAAATCAACCAGTTTTCTACTGTATCCGCAATAACTGTTTCATTTTCCACTTCAATAATAATCGGATTCTGCATATATTTTTTTAAGAAAGGTTGAAGCTTTTGCGGAATTGTAGCTGAGAAGACTAACATCTGTCCTTTGTCTGGCAAACGCGACGCAATTTTATCTACGTCTTCCAAAAATCCCATGTCTAACGTCATATCTGCTTCATCCACGACCATATAAGGGGCTGTATGAGTCAGCAACGCATTGGCTTCAATCAAGTCCAGCATACGCCCAGGAGTGCCGATAGCGACATGAGGCTGTTTGTTTTTTAACCGCTCGATTTGTCGATTTTTATCTGTTCCACCGATATATGCTTGAACAGTAATCTCTTTGGGTGAGTGTTCGGCTAATTGAGAAGCTGCTTGATAGAGCTGGTCAGCTAATTCTCTGCTTGGCGCTGTAATAACCACTTGGACTTCCTGTTTATCAGGGTCAATTTGATTAAACAAAGGCAATAAGAATGCATGTGTTTTACCTGATCCTGTTTGAGACTGACCGATAAGGTCTCTTCCTTTGCTAATTTCCGGGATGATTTTTTTCTGGATATCAGTCGGTTCTTTAAATCCTATTTCTGTGATGGCTTCTATTAAATACTCATTTAAATTAAATCGTTCAAATGGATGTGTCATATTTATTCCTCATTTCTTTTCTATCCACCATTGTACCAAAGCTAGAGACCACAAGCTATCATTTTATTTTCAAAAATACCCTCCAAACAAAATCACCCTCCATTTTTATTAGGAGGGTAACTTCAATTCACTATTAGTCTGTTGGATACTCTCTGTCTTCATCCTGTACAGATATCCATTTCCAAGTAGTGAACTCATTCAAGGAATGTTCACGTCCGAAACAGCCGATGCCCGATTCTTTTTCTCCACCAAAAGCAATATAAGGTTCGTCATTGACACTTTGGTCATTAATGTGCACCATTCCAGTTTCCATGCGTTCCGCAAAAGCAAAGGCTCGTTTCTCATCTTCGGATGTGACCGCAGTACTTAACCCTTGTTCCGTATCATTAGCTAGTTCCAAAGCATGTTCGTCATCTTTAGCTGGTATTAACGTTACAACAGGGCCGAACATTTCGTCTCTCGCCGTAGCCACATCATTCGTTCCCTTCACCACAATAGGTGATAACACATTGCCATCGCGTTCCCTTTCCAGGAGAATTTCAGCTCCGTCTTTTTTAGCTTCTTCTACTGCTTCAAGCAAGTCTTCAACGGCGCTTTCTTCAATTAAAGGTCCAATTATGGTTTCCTCATCACGCGGATCTCCAACTTTTAATTCTTTCACTTTAGCCACAAATTGTTCCGTAAATTCTTCAAATCGCGATTCATCTATAATAATTCTGTTAATTGCCATACAGATTTGCCCACTATGCATAAAGCGACCATAAACCGCTCCATTAACTGCTTTATCCATATCCGCATCATCTAAAACAACCATGGCATTATTACCACTGAGTTCCAGAATAGTCTCTTTCACTAATCTTCCAGCTACTTCTCCGATTTGCTTCCCAACGGTATCTGAGCCAGTAAAGGAAATAAGCTGAGGCACTGGGTGCTCGTAGAAGTAGTCTCCTATTTCGGATATTTTAGGATGCACCACTTGTAAAACCCCTTCTGGCAGTCCCGCTTCTTCAAATACTTTTGCGAGTAGTGTGCCTCCTGTGACAGGTGTCTGGTGTCCAGGTTTTAGTACAACCGCATTTCCTGTTGCTAAAGCCGGCGCCACTGATCGCATGGCCAGATTCATCGGAAAGTTAAAAGGTCCAATAACTCCCACAACGCCTACTGGTTTTCGCAGCAAGTAATTTTTCTTACCAGGAATCATCGATTGATTGATAATCCCTTCCATTTGAAAAGGTAACTCTGCTGCCAATCTCATTTGAGCTATCACTAAATCAATTTCTAAGTTGGCTTTCGCAATAGTCGAACCAGCCTCTTTTATGAGCCAGTCGGAAAACTCTTCTTTCCTGTCTTCAACAATTCTAATCGCTTTCCGTATAATTTCTGCTTTTTCATAAGGTCCTGTCTTAGCCCACTTGACCTGATGCTTTTTAGCACTTTCGTAAGCTTTGTATACATCCTCTTTTGATGCCGCTTGTATCGTCAGTAGTTTTTCTTGAGTATAAGGGTCTGTCACTTCTATAACTTCTTCACTTGTTCCTGTAGTCCAATTACCACCGATAAAGTTTAAATCAAGTTCAGTATAGTTGCTCATCGTTCCACCCTTTCTGTAAATTCTCCATCTACTCTCACCTTATCGAAGACATTTCTTCATTTCAAATCATATACATTGCAGTTATCCTGACCTTAATTTCTTAAGGTTAAACAATGAATAGTTGATTCATATCCTAAATAAACGTAAAATAGAAAGCAGAAGTATGTGACGCTTGCGTCCTAACTAGAAAAGAGGGAGAAAATGTCTCAGAAAAATAAAGCATTATTTATTATATTTGGGGGAACCGGTGATTTAGCGCAACGGAAACTGTATCCGGCTTTGTATCGGTTATACAAAAAAGAATACTTATCTGAACACTTCGCTGTTATAGGTACAGCTCGTCGTGAGTGGTCGGATGAGTATTATCAAGATGTTGTGAGAGACGCGATTCAAGATATTGCAGATTCAGACGATCATGCAAAAGCATTTGCTTCACATTTCCGTTATCAGTCTCATAATGTGAAGGATACGGAACATTATCACACTTTAAAACGCTTGGCTGATTCGTTAGATGAAGAGTATCAGTTAGAAGGAAACCGCATCTTTTACTTGTCGATGTCTCCTAGCTTTTTTGGCACCATTACATCGCATTTAAAAGAACAGAAATTAGTAACAGACAATGGGTTTAATCGCGTCGTCATTGAGAAACCGTTTGGGACGGATTATGAAAGTTCGAAGGAACTGAATGATGAAATCAATGCTTCATTTGACGAAGACCAGCTTTACCGGATTGATCATTATTTAGGAAAGGAAATGGTTCAGACTATTCTAGCATTGCGTTTTGCCAATCGTTTATTCACTGATTCCTGGAATGCCTCTTCCATTGACAATATCCAAATCACATTAAGTGAAGATTTAGGTGTAGAAGAGCGCGGAGAATATTATGATAAAACGGGTGCTTTAAAAGATATGGTTCAAAACCACGTCATGCAAGTGGTCGCTTTATTAACGATGAACCCACCGAAATCGTTCACTATGGAAGATGTGAGAGATCAAAAGATTCACATCTTAAAAGCCCTTAAAGAACCAGATATGAGTGATGTATCGTCTCCTGAATTTATTAGAGGCCAGTACGCTGAGTCAGAGGATGGCTCTCTCATTGCCTATAGAGAAGAAGATAAAGTGGATACCGAGTCCATGACTGATACATTCGTGGCTGGGAAATTAACGATTAATACAGACGAGTGGCGAGATGTGCCGGTTTATATCCGAACAGGAAAACGACTGAAAGAAAAAATGTCTCGTGTAGATGTGGTTTGGAAAAAGACGGACAATGAGTTATTTGATGAATCGCCTACCCATCTAACCATTCACCTAGGTCCTAAAGAAGGCGTGGAGCTCTTTTTAAATGATAAAAAAATTGGGCCTGGAATGGATTTGACTCCTCTTCCGCTTCGCTCGTTGCGTTCCGAAGAAACCATTGAACAAAGTCCAGAAGCATATGAAAAGCTGATTTTAGATGTACTCATCGGCGATGAAACGCATTTTGCTCATTGGGGTGAAGTGGCCGAATCGTGGAAGTTTGTTGATGCAATAAAAAAGGCGTGGAAAGAGTCGGATCAACCAATCCCGTTATATCCTGCCAATTCCATGGGGCCGAAAGAAGCCTTTGATTTACTTGAAAAAGATGGACGAAAATGGGTATGGAACCCTTAATAAGACTGAGAGCCTGCTCGATTGTGTTAGCACATTCAACAGGCTCTTCTCTTTATGATAGCTGTGTTGTATCTAACTCTTTGAAAGAATAGAAAAACTCTTTTAATTTTTCTTCAATTATAGGTATCATTCCTTTAACATCATTTTCAATCTGTAAAACTAATTTCGGTTCATGTAAACTCATTCGTAGCAAGAGCCACCCTTTTCCGTAAGGATCTTGTATGTGACTTCTTTTTCCTTCTAGATTGTCTAAGACTAGTTCAAATCCATCTGTTTCATTCAGCCATTTCGCAAAGAGTTCTAACAATTCCATGCCTCTTTCTTTAAAACTCTCTGACTGAATAACAAAGCGAATTTCTTTCGTTTCCGCCGGTTGCTTCAGTGACTGAATGATATCCGTAACCCCTTTTCCTTTTTGAGACAACTCAGCTTCTTTAGCAATGATTTTTGCGGCTAAATAGGCTCCGTCATCTAAGAAGTAATTTTCTCTCAGAGCCGCATGCCCGCTCGTTTCGATAGCAAGCGCACAATCTACGCCTTTATTGTTTAACTCAATCCCCCGATTAATCACATTGCGGTATCCGGAAATGTATCGGTCTATTTTACCGCCTCTTGACTCAATAAAGTCGATTAAATGGTCAGATACGGGTGAGTTCGTCACAATGGTAGAAGCAGGGTTTTCTTCTAATACAATCGCTCCAATTAACCCAATCAGATTATTTCGATTAATACTGTTTCCATTTTTATCTACAATAGCGGATCGATCAACATCCGTATCAAAAATAACTCCTAAATCAGCTTCATGTCTAAGGACCGCATCAGACAGACTAACCATTGCCTCTTTATTATCTGGATTGGGTTCATGATTCGGAAACGTCCCATCTGGATCTAAAAACTGACTCCCAGTCGTGTCCGCTCCTAGAGGCTTAAGCACATTCTCTGCAAAAAAGCCGCCCGCACCATTTCCAGCATCCACCAGTATCTTCCGTCCTTCAAGCGGTTGAGACTCCTCTCCCACTTTTAAGGCCTTTCTTATTTTAGATACTAAGTCTTTGGCGTATACACTCAGCAAATCTTTGTGAACTATCTTTCCTTTCGACTGAGCGGAAAGACCTGTTTCCCCCTCGGCAAAGGTTAAGATGCTGTGGATGTCGTCATGCTCTAAACCGCCTTCATTTGTGAAGAATTTCAATCCATTGTATTCCATAGGTAAATGACTCGCCGTAATCATTATGCCCACGTCAGCCAAAAAATCCTCATACTGAGTAGACATAAACAAAGCGGGTGTCGTAGCTAAGCCCACATCAATCACTTGAACACCTAAGCCGACAAAGACTTCGGATAACCACTCTTTAATATCAGGTCCAGTTAGTCGACTATCGTGTCCAATAGCAATCGTTAACTCATCCATGTCACCTTTGTTATGAGACAGCCACCACTGGATAAGACCTGAAGCAATAGCTTTAATCGTTTCTTCGTTCAGGTTTTTCTTATGTAAATCCGTATCTAATGCAAACCCTCTAATATCCGATCCGTTTTGTAACGCTAACAATGTATCTTTACTCATTCTTTCCTCTCCTTTTTAAAATAAGAAAGGGACAATAAAAGATTGCCCCTCTCTTTTTAATCATCAATCACATCTGCCAATAAATTGTCTAGGTAAGTGTATATCGTATGCGCATCATCCTCTGTTTTAGAAATGAGAAGGATGGTGTCATTCCCAGCTACAGTCCCGACAATTTCAGGGAACTCGATATCATCAATTAGGGCTCCAATGACATGAGCGTTACCAGGCAGAGTCATAACCACGTTCATAAACTGTACTTGGGTATATTTAACAACGACACTTTTCAATGTAGAGACCAGCTTATCTTCAACCGTAATTTCTGTGTTTTGATAGATCGTGTATTTTGATCCACCTTCTGGATTACTTGTTTTAATTAAATTCAGTTCTTTTATATCTCTTGATATCGTTGCCTGAGTTGCTTTTACCCCTTGTTCTCTCAGATAGTTTAGCAGTTCTTCTTGAGTCCCGACATCATTATTTAGTATAATCTGCTTGATAATCATTTGTCTTTCCGCTTTTTTCACCTTAACCACTCCCTCCTTTTACTATATATCGTCCATTACCCACATATTTTAAGTTATGTTTAAAATAAGTATACCTCAAAACGTATAAACATTCATCAGTTACGCCCTCTTTTAATCCACTTATTCACTATTTTTTATGAAAACTAATGCAAGTAAAAGTTGCCAGCTGAGAAGAGCTTTGCTATAATACAAGTGCGAATCATTATAATTATCGAGATGGCTTGGGTTTTGGATAATTCAAAAACAGCCCTTTTTTTATGCACACAGCTCTATTTCGTTTATAATTGAAGAACAAATACATTAGGAGGTCTATTCTTGGACTATAAGCAATTGATTGCAGATGCAATCCATAAAGAATTAAGTGAACACTTGGAATTAAATGAGATAAAACTCTTATTGGAAAAGCCAAAACATACCGATCATGGGGATGTAGCCTTCCCTACTTTCCAACTGGCTAAACTATTCAGAAAGAACCCTGCACAAATTGCTTCTGAATTAGCTGAATCTATTTCCGCAGACGTGATTGACAGAAAAGAAGTTGTTGGACCTTACATTAATTTCTTCTTAGACAAAAAGGTGGTTTCTGGTGCTGTCTTAAAAGAAGTCATAGAGAAAAAAGAAGACTTCGGTAATCATACTTTCGGAGAGAACGGGAAAGTTCCGATTGACATGTCTTCACCAAACATTGCCAAGCCTATGTCTATGGGTCATTTACGCTCCACAGTTATAGGGAATGCCCTATCAAACATTTTAACTAAAGTCGGCTATTCCCCTGTTCGTATCAATCACTTAGGTGACTGGGGTACACAGTTCGGGAAACTCATCACGGCCTATAAAAAATGGGGTTCTGAAGAAGATGTTCGAGAAGAGCCTATCAAAGAATTACTCAGATTATATGTCCTGTTCCATGAAGAAGCTGAAAAAGATGATACGTTAGAAGATGAAGGACGTGCCTGGTTTAGAAAATTAGAACAAGGTAACGAGGAAGCTGTCGCTTTATGGAAATGGTTTAGAGAAGAGTCCTTGAAAGAGTTTGAGAAAGTCTATCAACGATTAAATATCGCCTTTGATTCTTATAATGGCGAAGCATTTTACAATGATAAAATGGACCGTGTGGTTGATTTACTGGATGAAAAAGAACTACTGACTGTCGATCAAGGTGCTCACATTGTCAACTTAGATAAGTATGATTTAAATCCGGCTTTAATTAAGAAGTCCGACGGTGCGACGCTTTACATGACACGTGACTTAGCTGCTGCCCTATTCAGAAAAGAAACCTATGACTTTGCCCAATCTCTTTACGTAGTCGGTCAAGAACAATCCAACCACTTCAAACAACTGAAAGCTGTTTTAAAAGAGTTAGGATTTGACTGGGCAGATAATATTCACCATATTCCATTCGGTTTGATTACGAAAGATGGCAAGAAATTATCCACTCGTAAAGGGAAAGTTGTTTTACTGGAAGATGTCCTGGATGAAGCAACAGCTCAAGCTCTTCAACAGATTGAAGAAAAGAATCCAGACCTGCCAAATAAAGAACGTGTATCTGAGCAAGTCGGTGTCGGTGCCGTTGTCTTCCATGACCTGAAAAATGACCGCTTAAACAACTTTGATTTCACTATTGAAGAAGTGGTTCAGTTTGAAGGCGAAACAGGCCCTTATGTCCAGTATACTCGTGCCCGTGCCTTGAGTATCTTGAGAAAAGCGGGTCAAGAAACCTTCCAGGCATCTGATGCCTATCAATTATCAGACGCTTACAGCTGGGAAGTTGTCAAGCTCTTACAAGAATACCCTGACACCATCAAGCGTGCCTATGACAATTTTGAACCGTCTATTATTGCTAAGCATGCCGTTCATCTGGCACAAGCCTTTAACAAGTTCTATGCCAATGTCCGTGTATTGGATGAGCATGAAGAAAAAGAAGCGCGTTTAGCTCTAGTGTATGCCATAACCGAAATTTTAAAAGAAGATTTACGTATCTTAGGTGTCGAGTCACCAAACGAAATGTAAGTCCTGAGAAATAGTATGCTCTATTTATCTAAATTTTAATCGTAAAAAATTTGAACGTGAGAGATAGACCTTAATCGGTTTGTCTCTCTTTTTATATTCTAGAAGTATGAGTAAAGGGGGGTAAAAAGTTGTTATTAAGAGAATGAAAACGGTTCACCCTCATCTAATACTTTTTTTGGCTCTGATATGATGAATAAAGGGTGCTTTCATATCATACCGAAGTTATTTAAAAGTTCGAATGATAAGGAAAGGCTCATTCCCTATCATTCCATCATTTTTCAAGCATTCGTATGATGGGATTAGTCGCTTTCCCCCTCACTCGAAAGTTTAAAGGTTCTCCAAATGATTGGGTTCTCAATTTCATTAAAAAAAGCACAACCCGAAGGTTATGCTTTCGATTTATTTTAACTTGTCATTTTCATACGTATGAACCTTTTCAAGTCCTGCAAAGTTTTGCTGCCTTAATGCTTCGTAAATGATAATGTTGGCAGTATTGGATAAATTTAAAGATCTGACGTGTGTGTCATCCATAGGTATACGTAAACACTTCTCACGATTTTCTTTCATAAATTCTTCAGGCAAACCTGTTGTTTCTTTTCCAAAAAGAAAATAGTAATCTTTTTCTGTGTCTGTATAATCGACGTCCGAGTATACTTGATCAGCAAACTTCGATATTAAATAAAGCGGACTCTCTCCTACTTCTTCCAGAAACGCACTTAAATTTTTATGGTGGCGTATCGTGACATCATTCCAATAATCTAATCCGGCTCTTTTCAAGTACTTATCATCTGTGCTGAAGCCAAGGGGTTCGATTAAATGCAGGGTTGTATTCGTGCCTGCACATGTGCGAGCGATATTCCCTGTATTGGCTGGAATGAGCGGTTCAAATAAAGCAATATGATTCGTCAAACAAAAATCTCCTTTACTTTCTTCTTTTGGCTAAAGCTTCTTTTAAATCCTCAATAGCTCCTCTGAATTCCTTTATTGTTTCTTCTTCAGTCTCTTTTAAAACGGCTTCTTCTAAAAATTCTAATACATCTTCATTTGGTCTTCTTGTCATAATTTTAGATAGTGCCCAAGCAGCCGTCCCGCGAATCATCGGTCTCGGGTCGCTATCAATGACATTCAACAAGTCAGGAACAGCGGAGTAATCCCGATAATTGGCTAAAGCAATAATGGCATTTCTCTGAAGAGGTTTCTTTCCTCTCCAAGAACCGGCCAGTTCACCGAATTTTTCTTTGAACTCACGGTTTGAAATAGTTAATAAAGGTTTTAACTCAGGGTTTGTATTTTCCGGATCGGGTTCCATTTCTTCATGAAAGTGAAAGTCCTTCCCTTTATTATAGGGACAGACTATTTGACAAATGTCACATCCATAAATCACATGTCCCATTTTCCGACGAAACTCTTCGGGCATATAGTCTTTCGTCTGCGTCTGATAAGACAGGCAGAGCTGGGCATTCATGCGTCCATCTCCGAGCAAAGCGTCAGTTGGACAGGCATCGACACATCTCATGCAGTCTCCACATCCAAAAGGCACTTCTTCATCCGACTCAAATTCAATATTCGTTATAATTTCTCCCAAATAGACATAAGAACCAAACTCTTCCGTAATGAGTAACCCGTTTCGTCCAATGAAACCCAGCCCCGCTCTTTGAGCAACCGCGACGTCTACCAATTCGCCTGTGTCAACCATTGGCTTGAAATCAACGTCTAGTCCTCCTTCTGCCTGGGCTTCTTCTTTGATATACTCAATCAGCTGATTCATTCGGTCTCTCAAAATGACGTGATAATCCACTCCCCAAGAAGCGCGAGCAAATTCTCCTCTGCGCTCGCCCTTGACTCGAGGCGGTTTATTTCTCATTTTAGAAGGATAGGCCAGAGCAATGGCAATGATCGATTTGGGTTCATCAAAGATCTTTTCCGGATAAATACGTTCCTCTATCACTTTATGTTCGAAGCCTGAATGATGGCCTTTTTCCTGTTGTTTGATTAATTTATCTTCTAAGGAGTAAAAAGGTTCGGCATGGGTGAAACCAATTTTATCAATTCCAATGTCCTTGGCTTTATCGATAATTTTCTGCTTTAAAGCTTGACTCATCTCATGCTCTCCTTTCTTCAAAGACTTACTTTTATAGCGTCAAGTGAGCCAATTTATCGCATAGCTCATTATAAGAGATACCCACTGCGGCAGCTTCTTGAGGGAATAAACTAGTCGGGGTCATCCCTGGTAAAGTATTCGATTCAATACAGTAGATGCGACCATCTTCTGTCACCATGAAGTCGGTACGTGAATAATATTCCAATCGCAAAGCATGGTGCACTTTTAAAGCAATCTCTTTCATGCGGTCCGAGATATCTTCACTGATGTCAGCTGGGCATACTTCTTCTGTTGCTCCTTCTTGGTATTTATTTTCATAATCATAAAAACCTGTCTTAGGAATGATTTCAATGGCTGGTAAGGCTTGCTGATCTAAAATCCCAACAGAAAACTCTCTGCCTTCAATTTTTTCTTCAATTAACACCGTTGGTGAGTACTCTTTTGCCTTCATGATTGCTTCTTCTAAATCTTCTTCATTTTCAACGATATACACACCTATACTCGATCCACTGGCATCCGGTTTAACGACGCACGGTACACTCATAGATGTGGTTGTCACGCCTTCTTTTAAGACATCCCATTCAGGTGTTAAGACACCATTCTGGCGCATGACTTCTTTAGCCAATATTTTATTCATGGCAATCGCACTACCTAAATAGCCTGTACCTGTATACGTAATGTCATATAAATCAAAGACAGCTTGTATTTGACCGTTTTCGCCAAGTTCTCCATGTAAAGATAAAAACACTAAATCGGCTGTTTGACAAATGGGTATAATATTATCTCCAATTAATTCATTTGGTTTTTCTTTTTGTGTTTTTAAAGCTTTTAAATCAGGTATATGCTTTTCAACTTTATAGTGGTACGATTCTTTTTTTAGTTTGTGATAAGCTTCTTCAAATGAGGCCGCTTCTTTGGTTCCAAAATATAGATCCAACAAAATAACACGATGGCCATTTTCCATTAAGGCATTGGCAATTAAACTTCCGGAACTTAAGGAAACTTCTCTTTCGTGGCTATATCCGCCAGCTAATACTACAATATCCATATTCTCTCCTCCTGTATCTGTTGCTATTATACACTAATTCCCCCATATATAAGAAGAAACTTTTACAAGTAAGCGTTTTAAATGGAGAACAAAAAAAACGTATTGCTTCGGTGTCCAGCACTGCGAAACAATACGTTAGTGAAGCCCTTGGGGTTCACAAATTTTTATCAGCTTCTGATGGGTTGACTGATAAAAACCAATGACTCAAATGAGCTTATGAGTATTATAATAGCATGACTCCAAATAGAATACAAGGAAATAAATTGAATTAATAACCAATCTCGTTACTCATTTTTAATAATAATCACCAATGACTCGTTTGGCCAACTAATATAACCATATCAATAGTTATACGCTTCAACTGTTTCTTCATATTTTCGTTCCATTCTGCATGCCAACCTAACGGAGTCATTTGAATAAAATCTCTGATTTCATCGTCTTCCAGTGTATGGGTATAGTGGACAGGAATGTGAGTATAGTCCGGAAATACCTCTGCAAACTTTCTAATGACTTCGGTATTTGAATACTCTCGAGAATCCTTCCCGCTTACTTCCCTTAACTCTTTCAGGTAGTTCTTTCCGGGCACGACTTTAATGACTTGGCCCACTGGCTTAAGCAGTCGTTTAAATTCTTTGTAATTGGAAGGAGACAAAATATTAATGATTGTATCGAAGGACTGCTCTGAAAAAGGCGACTGGGCTAAATCTGCCACTAGAAAAAAGAGGTCGTCGTACGTTGCAGCACCTAATTGAATCCCTTCTTTGGAGATGTCAAAAGCAATAGTCAGACCGTTTAGTCCGCGTGTTTTTAAGTAGTGACTGTGTGCCCCTTCGCCGCATCCGACATCTAAATGCACACCTTCAGTAGTTTTAATCTGTTTAAAGACTTCATCTAGCATAGGATACCAAAACCCACTGTGAGCGATTCGTTGTCTGGACAGCAGCATCTCCTTTGTGTAATCCGACTGAACAGGCTTCAATAAGAAGTGAAGTGTCCCTTTCTTGGATAAGTCAAAGTGATGATTCTCCTGACAGCTCAACTGAAAGTCAGTTATTTCTTTAAATGGAGAGTGACAAACGGGACACTGAAACACATCTAAATGGTTCTGTAAAAAGAGTTGGGCCTTTTCTATTTTTTTCATATTGTTCTTTCCTTTTCTATGCTTATTGATGGAGCTATTCCTTTATTTATGATATAACGAAACTACAAAAGATGAAAGGGTGAATGATGTGCCTTGGGATATGAATGATTATCCAGATTCCTTTAAAAATTTGGATCATGTTGTTCGGAAGAAAGCCATCGATATTGCGAATGCTTTAGAAGCTAATGGGTATGACGATAATCGAGCGATACCTATTGCTACTGAGCAAGCGAAAGAATGGGCGGAAAATGCGTCAGAAGACGAGCTTCAATCGTTCAAACATGGACCTGCCCCAAAGAAAGACGATGACCATGATGACTCGAGTAATGAAGAGTTGTTGAATAATGATGTTCTCGTTTATTACGAAGAGGATCAATGGGTGGTGCGAACGAAAGAAGCCAAGCGTCCAGACTCCACTTATGATAACAAAAGCGATGCTGTTGAACGTGCAAAAGAAATAGCTGAAAATAAAGAGTCAAACGTAATTCCTTACACTAAAGACGGCGATCAGCAATCCAGTAAATAAAAGAAAGAACCAAATCTATCTGTAAGGACTAGATTTGGTTCTTTTTCTGTAAGTTTATTCACGAAGCAAAGGCATACTCATACATCTTGGTCCTCCACGTCCACGTGAGAGCTCACTGGATGGAATTTCGATGACTTGAATGCCGTTTTCTCTTAGCAGTTCGTTAGAAACAAAGTTACGGTTATACGTAACGACTACACCCGGTTTAATGGCTAAGGTGTTCGATCCATCATTCCACTGTTCGCGAGGTGCTGCAATAGGGTCCCCGTTGCCTGTTGGGATCAGATTAATCTCCCCACTATTAAGCGATTCTTTCAAAACTTTCGCTAAATCGGTATGGTGAGTGACCTCTAATTCTCCTTCTACAGAAGAAGGAACTAAGGAGTAAATAGACATCTTTTTGTTAATGTCCTGAATACCCGGATGGATGGTAAAAGCATCTTTATCTACCATAGTAAAGACTGTATCCAAATGCATCATGGCTCGTACACGTGGAATTTCAATTGCCAAAACTTTTTTGAAAGAACTATCTGCTTTGAAAAGAGAACGGGCCAGTTCTTCGATTGCCCGACCTGAGGTTCTTTGAGATACACCAACTGCAAGAACTTCTTCGCTTAAGACAAGAATATCTCCTCCTTCAATAGAGGTCTCTGAATACCGGTCTCGCCAAACCCGTAAATCTTTAAAATCAGGGTGGTAGTTGACGATCGTTTCCATAAATAAGGATTCTCTTTTACGAGCGGGATAAGTCATTTGGTTAATCGATATTCCTTTTCCTAAAATACTGGCAATATCTCTCGTATAATACAGATTGGGCATGGGATCCATTAAAAAGAGAGACTCCTCAGGTCTATCTGTTAGCCAACTTAAGTCTTTAGACTGGAAATCCACTTCATCAGATCGGACTCCAGCCATCATTTTCTGAACCATATCAAAGTCATCTAATTGATTAAAGTATTCCGTTAAAGCTTCCTGAGCTTTTTTTACTCCTACACCGGACTCTTTAATCATTTTTTCAATCAATTGCTTTTTGCCTTCAGGATGTTTAACGGCTTCCGCTACTAACTGTTCCAAATAGACAACTTCACTTCCGTTACTGCGTAAGGCTTCTGCAAAGGCATCGTGTTCTTCTTGAATGATAGGCAAATACGGGATATCATCAAATAATAATTCTTCCATGGTATCCGGTATTAAGTTTTCTACTTCTTTCCCCGGCCGTCTAAGCAGGACGCTTTTGAGGGGAGTAATTTCTGATGTCACATTAAAAAGACGACTCATTATTTTCCTCCTGAATTTCTATGCTTATTTTATACATTAAAAGGTATAAATATTCTTACATCGGTAAAAAGAGAGAGAAAAGATAACTCTTTTCTCTAATCTTCTATAAATACGTCTGGAGATTCTGTGTAAGATGGAGCTGGAGCCACATGATCAGGGTGACGTTCATATCGAATAGGTTCGACTTGCTCTTCCTCGTTAGCCATTTTTCTGTCAAACCAAATCTCTGCATCGATAATCGCATCATCTAGACCAACAACAGCTTTATCTTTCATATCGCGCATTTTATGCTTCATGTCACGCTGAAACTCTTCTCCTGATTGAGGGGCAAATAAGTAAGCGAGAGCTGCTCCTGTAAGTGCTCCTAATGCTATTCCTAAACCAAAACTTCCTTTAGACATCCTTTATTCCTCCCAATGTATTATTCTGAATCTTCCTGTTTTTCCAAAGTAACTAACTCAATACAGACACATAAGACTTCTAAAATGATTTCTAAATTGTCTAGACTGACGTTACTTGGAGCGAGCCGAATACTGTTATCTCTAGGGTTATTTCCATAAGGATAAGCAGCATTAGCTTCAGTTAATTGTATACCAATTTCTCTCATTTTGGAAACGATAGACGTTGCACATCCATCTTGCGTCGTCAGGTGAACAAAATACCCGCCATTCGGTTTCGTCCATTCCACGAATTCTTTTCTATCCCCATCAAAAAAGGCTGAAAAGATGGCATCGATCCATTCAAATTTAGGAGCTAATATCTCAGCGTGTTTCTCCATATGTTTCTCGATGGTTTCTTTATCTTTCAAAAAGGTGACCTGTCGTTTCTGGTTAATTTTATCAAAACTAATGAGCTGTTTACTGAAAGTTTTAGCCAACTCTTTTAATCTTTCTGCACTAGTTCCAATAGCCGCTACTCCAGCTCCTGGTAAAGTCATTTTAGAAGTTGAAACAAAATGGATCGGTCTGTTAGGAAAACCAGCCTGCTTGCTCGCTTCCAAAATATCCTTAGCCACTTCTTTCTCTTCTTTAAAATGATGTACCACATATGCATTGTCCCACAGAATAATAAAGTCTTCAAAAGCCGTATTCATTTGAGCCAGACGATCGACTGCTTCGTCTGAAATCGTCTCTCCTGTTGGGTTATTATAAGTTGGCACAACGAATATACCTTTAATAGCCGGGTCGCTCGAAGCAAGCTCTTCAACAGTGTCCATATCCGGCCCTTGTCCGGTTAAAGGAACAGGTATCATTTCGATCCCCAAGTGTTCCAACATGAACCAGTGACGGTCATAACCTGGGCTCGGACACAAGAACTTAACGGTTTCTTCTTTAGACCAAGGATTATCTGACGTGTACATAAAATGATTTAAGACAGCATACATTAATTGCAGACTGGAATTTCCACCAACAAAGGTTTCTTCAAGAGAGGTATTCATTAAAGAACCGAACAATTCTCTAGCCTCTTTAATCCCATACAGACCGCCGTAATTACGGATGTCAATTTCGTCCTCACTGATAACCTCTTCTATATCTACATCATTAATTAATGCTTCAGATAAGGCTAATTGTTGTTTAGAAGGTATACCCCTCGCAACAGATAATTCAAAAGGACGACTTTTATATAAGTCATATTGTGCCCTTAATTGGGACAAGCGTTCTTCTCTTTCTTCTCTATTCATCTTAATCTCCCTTCTACCTATGTCGTATTTCCAAAAATTTTGTTTATTTTATAGTTTATTTCTTCGTTTATTGCTTGTAAATCAATCTTTTACACAAAAA
>NZ_BAAACW010000129.1:0-10382 GCF_039521845.1 Alkalibacterium iburiense | reverse complement strand
GGGGTGATGGCACCCCCTGAAACTTAAGGCTTGAACAAAACAGAAATGGCCTGCGTTCGACAAAGCACTTAAGAATCCCACTACTTTAGCTGTGGGAGTGTCAATTTTTCAATAATACAAGCGGTATCCTTTTTATACTAGGGAGCTGGCTTGTTAACTCCTTGATTAATAAACGTCTCAATGCCTATGTAAAAGAGGATGAAATGGACAAAAGCCGCTCATAAAGATGAGCGGCTTTTTAATCAAAAATAAATATTTTTAAAGCGAATCGTTGGTTATTCCTATTTGTATCGATATAACGGTGTTTCTCATTTAAACAATGCAACCCCTGCCTCTATTGCATCCTTACAGCTCCATAGCTGCGCCAGTGTGGATAAATTTCTTTAAAACATGTGTATATAATCCTTCATATTTACCTTTAATGTCTCTCTAGTATAGCATTTTCTGAAAATATAGCAAGCAAACAGCTTTACACCAAGCTCCTTTCACTTTGTCTTTGTACTTTTTCGACTGACACTTTCTTAATGAAATAGATGCCTCCGATAAGAAGCAATGGAAAGATGGAAGCAAAGAGAATACCGGTTTGCAGTCCGCCACTAAATAAACCAGCAGTTACTCCTACAACAGTCGGTCCGACAGCACAGCCTATATCTCCAGCCAATGCTAAAAAAGCATACATCATAGTCCCTCCGCGCGGAATCCCTTGAGCAGCTAAGCTAAAGGTTCCTGGCCACATGATACCGACTGAAAATCCTGCCAAGGCACAGCCTATTAGAGCAAGGACAGCCCAGGGTGACAGAGCTATCATGAGAAAGCTGGTAAAACACAAAGCAGCGCTCGCTGTCATGAAGGGTTTCAAAGGAAACTTGCTGCCGTATTTTCCATAAAGAACACGGGATAACCCCATGGCTACCGCAAAGATAAGGGGCCCTGTCAGATCACTGAAAGCCTTGCTTAGTCCTAAGCCGGTTTCTGCAAAGGCGGACATCCACTGACTTACCGCTTGTTCACTTGCGCCAGCTCCAATCATGATAATGACCATGACAATAAAGAGTTTGTTGGTAAAGAGCTGTTTAAAGGAACGAGATCGTGTGGAGTGATCCATCACATGCTTAATTGGGACTTGGCTGAAAAACACAGCATTCCCTAAAGGGATGAGCGACCAGAAAACAGCTAGTCCCTGCCAGTTTTCCACTCCTGCGAACAGGAAATAAAGGGAAGAGAGGACCACGACTCCGACATGTCCCCAACAATAAAAGGAGTGCAGCAGACTCATGGCCGATTCTTTGTGTTCCGTTGGCGATGCTTCTACTATTGGGCTAAGAAGAACCTCCAGTAAGCCCCCGCCCATTCCGTATATAATAACGGGTATGACCAGGCCGTAAAAGGGCTGATTAAATAAGTCTGGTAAGATGGATAGCGAAAAGAGTCCGGCGAAACTAAGTATATGTGCTAGGACAACAGCTGGCCGGTAGCCTAATCTATCCACATAAAAAGCAGCGATTAAATCGACTACGAATTGAACGGCAAAATTAATGGTTATGAGTAGCGTAATCTGCGTCAGTGGTATACCGTATTGTGCTGAAAAAGTTAAAAATAATAGCGGAATAAAATTATTATTAATGGCTTGAACGATAAAGCCGATAAAGCTCGCATAAATCGTATGATTATAATTCAATCGTCTCTGTTTCATTAAGGAGATTCCTTTCCATTTTTAATAACTGTCTATCAGCATACCTTATGTGAACTACCCACCACTTACCACCCTAACGGGTTGCTTGAAGTGGGGGCTTCTTGGGTAATCGCCACTTTTGGTAGCTGACGAAATTGACCAAGCTAACCCTCTTGTTCCAAGAGTTTATATTGGTGATTAGGCATTTGCTAATAAGCGAATGCCTTCTTTTTTGATATTGAGTGCTGAATTGTAATCCCTGTCGAGATTTAGACCACACGAACATACGTAAGTTCTCACGTTCATAGGCATAGGTTGGGTATTTCCGCAACTTGAACAGGTTTTGGTAGAGGGAAACCATTTGTCTATTTTGATAAGCTGTTTTCCTTGTTCTTTTAGTTTGTACGCTAAGAAAGAGGTAAACATCCCCCATCCGTTATCCGCGACGCTTTTACCAAACTTTAGCGCTTGTGACATCTCTTTCATGTCTAAATCTTCAATCACAACTGCATCATAATTTGTTGCTAATGCTTTTGATTTATGATGAAGAAAATTCTTACGTTGATTGGCGACCTTCTCTTGAATTTTAGCTACTCGAATACGTTGTTTGTCCCAATTTGAAGACCCTTTCTTCTTACGAGAAAGTTTACGTTGTTCAACGGCTAACTTATCAAGCATTTGCCGATAAAAATTAGGATAATTGGCTTTCTCACCCTCGCTATCGACAAACAACCCATTCATCGCAAAATCTAAGCCAACAACTTTTTCAATGTCTTTGTTTTCAATCTCCTTCTCATACTCTGTAAGAATAGAAATATAGTATTTTCCTGATGCGGTTATTGAAAGGGTACAAGATTTGATGACGCATTCCGAAGGAATGGCACGATGTTGTTTAATTTTAACCATTTTTAATTTAGGTAATTTGATATGACCATCCAATAACTGAATGTTTCCATTGACGACATTTGTTGTGTAACTTTGTTTATGTCGTTTACTTTTGAATTTTGGAAACTTGGCATTCCCTTTGAAAAAGGCTTTATACGCTTTATCTAAGTTGAGTTGAGCGTTTGCTAACGCTAAAGAGTCTACCTCCTTTAGCCATTCATATTCTTTTTTGTATTTGGCAGGCGTGGGGAGTTTTACCTTCTTTAATGCTGTTTTATCATCTTTTAGGCTTTCATATGTTTCTTTTCGTTCGGCTAACATTTTGTTATAGACAAAGCGAACACAACCAAAGGTTTTGCGTATCACCACAGCCTGTTCTTCTGTCGGATATAATCGAAACTTATATGCCCTATTTTGTTTAGACATATCAAATCACCTCACTTTATCCCTTGATTTTCAATATATTTTTTCACCACTTCAATAGGTGAACCGCCCGTTGTCAACAAACAAAAACTTCTCGACCAAAACATTTCTTTCCATAGCTTTTTACGAACATGGGGAAAATCCTTCTTGATAAGTCTTGAACTGGCACTTTTATAGGCATTGATGAATTTCGATAATTCACTGTTAGGTTGTGCTTTGAACAGAATATGAACATGGTCAATATCGTGGTTCCATTCAACTAGTGTGATATTATATTTTTCACTTAATGACACAAATTTATCTTTGGCATAATCCGAAATCGTATCATCTATTACTTTTCTTCGATACTTCACAACTAACACAAGATGGTAATGCATCAAAAACACTGAATGATTGTTACTGTCTAATTTCATTGTTATCTCAATCCTTATACTTGGTAAGACTGATTATATCATATTGAGAATAAAGACAAAATAAAAAACCTTTGGGCTGTCGCCCAACCGACATTCATCTCCCCCTTATCGTTGGGCTACGCCCTTCACACGCTTGAAGAGGGAGACTTCTTTCGGAAGTGAGTTAAAAATAAATACAGCTAAAAGAATCACATACCCTAGATTAGTTAAACACCTGTTAATTAAACTCCATCATTTTAATGGGTCATACTTGCCATTTTCCCATTAAAAAAACACACCTTTACCTCCTAGGCGGAAGTAAACATGTGTTTCAATTTCATTTATCTTCTTTCACCGTAAATGACTTCTAAACAGAAGGCACACGGTTCATCTCCATCTCTTCTGGAACCGTAAAATAAGTTACATACATGGAAACCATCTTCATATATCTTTTCTAAATTCAGACGTGATTTGGTCATACCGGTATCTGACACCTGTTTTTCTATTGACTGTTGTTTCATCACTTCTGCTAATCGATCCCTCAGATTTTGATTTTCCATCCGTAACACATTATTCTCTTCTGTTAAATGAGATAATTCTTCTTTCATTTTTTTGATAGTTGTTAATGTGGCTTCTGCGTGGGATTCTAATTCGTTAAATGCTTCATGTAGTTCTTTTTTATCCATTTTTCACCACTTCTTTGCTCTGATCTTCATCAGTGTCTAATGGGAGACAACTCACCCTGTGATAAGCATCACATCTTTTTATAGCATACCATGATTTGAGCCAAATTGCCAAAAGAACTAAGAGTTGAGCTAAAACTTTACTTACACTGCCTCGCTATTTAACGCTTTTAAAAAGTTTTCTAATCGATCCATACTCTCTTCTATTGTTTTGAGACTGACGCAATAACTTAACCGAATAAAATCATCCGCTTCAAAACAACTTCCAGGAATTAATGCAACTTTCTCTTTTAAAACAAACTGTTCACAAAATTCCCAAGAAGATAAGCCGTATTTTTTAATTGAGGGAAACATATAAAAAGCGCCTTCGGGCAACTCTACTTCTAGGCCCATTTTAACCAGCCGATCATACATATAATCTCGCCTCTCTCGGTAACTTTCTACCATATAATCAATTGGACAAGCTAGTGCCGCAATTGTTGCTTCTTGGATAAAAGTCGTCACACAAGTTAAGCGGTATTGATGGACTTTTAAAGCTTCTTTGATAAACCGTTCATCCGCCATCAGATAGCCAATTCTCCATCCAGTCATGGCATATGGTTTGGAAAAACTTTGACAAACGATGATGTATTCTTTAATATCTTCAAATTGCGTAGACATGGAGGGAGCTTCCTCAAATACTAATTGCTTATAAACATCATCGCATAAAACAAAGAAGCCATGCTTTAACACACATTGCTGAACTGCTTTTAAAGAGTCTTCATTTAATATAGTCCCTGTCGGATTGTTAGGCGACGTTAAAATAATCGCTTTTGTTTTTGATGTGACTTTTTCTTCTATCATTTTTTCAGTTACTTGAAAGTGAGTAGAAGATGTATCAATCGTCACACAAGTCGCCCCTTCTATTTCAATTAATTGACGGTAAAGTGAGAAAGCAGGATTGAGTACAATCACTTCATCGCTTGGGTTTAAAATAGTAGAAAGAGCAGTTGAAATGGCTTCAGTAGAACCTGCCGTAATTAATATTTCATCAGGAGAATAATATGTTTGGGAATGCATTTCTTCAAACTGACTGATGGCTTTTCGTAAAGAAAGCAAGCCTTGCGACGGTGCATAATGCGTCTGGTTTTCTTCTAAAGATTTAGCTAGTGCTTGTTTAATTGGATCAGGAGTGGGAAAATCGGGTTCTCCGAGTGTCAAGAAGTGCGTGGCGCCCTGTTCAAGCGCAAAGTCATTAAAGTAACGAATAGCGCTTGGTTCCGATTGAATAACGCGATTATTTAATAATTCTTTCATATATGAGCTCCTTTATTTTTTATTGGAACAGTTTACCAGTTGTTAAAAAAAAACACAATATGAGTAGACAATTAATTTCATTAATGGTACTCTAATAAACATAAAAAAAGAGGTAGCAATGCAAATGAGTAATACGTTAGAGAAGACATTCGATGACAACGTATGAAAGGTAACCATTGCCGAATAGGTGAAATTGGTAGATTTCACTTATGGGGATGCAGATAATACCTGTATCACTCCTGCTTATTTAAGCGGTGGTGCTAATCATATTGTGTACATAGTCGTATTCAATCAGCCGCCGTCTTGGCGTTTTTTTATTGTCAAAAATCCAATTGAAACGAGGAATACTATGTATGCATCAAAATATAATGGCTGTGGAAATGACTTTATGATTGTAGACTACAAAGAAGACGTAAACTATTCCGATCTTGCTATACAACTTTGTCACGAAGCTGAACAGGATACCGACGGATTAATCGTTGTAAAAAATAATCCTTTGGAAATGCTTTTATTCAATAAAGACGGGTCTCAAGCACCTATGTGTGGCAATGGCATTCGGTGCTTTACAAAGTATGTCAGGGATGAAAAGCTAACACATCATACTACTATTCCTGTTCAAACGCTTGCTGGAGAGATGACTATAGATATTCTTTCAACAGATCCGTTCGAGTGTAAAGTAAATATCGGCAAAGCAGATTACCGAAATGACCGTTTCAATGCGGCGGATCATCGCTCTTATATCAATCGAACGGTAGAAATTGACGGTAAGCCGGTCACCTTTACTAGTTTGTTTATGGGAACTGTTCACACGGTCGTTTTTGTCGAGGATGCTAAAGCTATGGTGAAAAGTGACTTAGGAAAGAAGCTCTGTCAGCACCCCTTATTTAAAGAACAGACGAATGTCAATTTTGTTCAAGTGGTGAACAGGAAAGAATTAATTGTTCGCACGTTTGAAAGAGGCGTCGGTTGGACATTGGCTTGTGGTACGGGATGCAGCGCAAGTTTTGTAGTAGCTAGAGATTCTGATTTGGTTGACACTCGCGTTCATGTTCATCTGGAAAAAGGTAGTCTAAAGATTGAAGGATCAGACGATATTTTTATGAGTGGCCCTGCAGTATTTGAAAAGAAAATCAAGTTACCAATTACGTAATATAAGGAGGATCCTATGAAAGCAGAAGATATTATTCAAACGATTGCCCGTTCAGAAAAACAAACCCCTGTGAAAGTCTATTTAAACTTGTCAGAAGAGCTTTCCTTCCCTGATTGTAAAGTGTTTGGAGAAGGCTTGTCGAAAGTTATTTTCGGAAACTATAAAGACATCAAACCAATAGTAGAGAACAACCAGCATAAAATCATTGATTTAGAAATAGAATCAGATCGCCGTAACAGCGGGATTCCTTTACTAGACACTAAAGGATTAAATGCTCGGATTGAACCCGGTGCCCTCATTCGAGATAAGGTTGAAATAGCTGATAATGTGGTTATTATGATGGGGGCTGTTGTAAATATCGGTTCAGTCATTGGGAAAGGAACCATGATCGATATGAATGCTGTTTTAGGCGGACGAGCGATTGTCGGTGAAAATTGTCATATTGGAGCCGGCGCGGTACTGGCTGGAGTCATCGAACCGGCTTCCGCCCAACCTGTCGTTATTGAAGATGAAGTGTATGTCGGGGCGAACAGCGTTGTTATAGAAGGCGTACGTATTGGGAAAGGCAGTGTTGTAGCTGCTGGTTCCGTTGTCACTAAAGATGTACCTGAAAATTCAGTCGTAGGTGGCACCCCCGCTCGTTTACTTAAGAAGAAAGATAAAAAAACGACAGACAAAACTGAACTCGTTGAAGCTTTACGAAAATTATAAAAAAAGAACCATTATTATTAGCAGGAGAGTTACTGCCTAGTAATAATGGTTCCTTTATCATTTTAATTCATTTAGTAACTGCAAAGTGCAACTTTCAAATACGCCTTGAGCCGCTACGTTGCTTTCTAACTGTTTTTTACCGGTTAGTATAATTTCCATCATATTGGCCAAAGCAAGTGAACTAAGTCGGTCGGCATCTCTTTTTATGTCTTCTTCTTTCTTAATAAAGGCGAAAACATGCTCATTTGTTATTTGGCTATTCAACACATCTTGTAAAAGAATAAGCAATAAGTCTAAAACAAGTGTGTGTTCTTTTTTATCCTTTACTAAAGGCATAATATCAGTATGAACAAAGATAAAGGCCTGGTCATCTTTTTTAGATAAAAAGACATACCACTTCCATACAGCTTTAACAATATTTTGAAAGTTTTCATCTTCAGATAGTTCCAGGGCTTCTGCTTTGTCTGATGTTAAATGACACAACAAAGCTGCTCGTTCTTTAGACAAACCCGCTTCTTCTAAAAGTAAGCGTTGTTGAGCTTTGGGTAATTGTGGGAAATGAATAAGCTGGCAACGGGACAATATCGTTGGTAAAAGTCGGTGCTTAGCTGTTGTTAGTAAAAAGACAGTTATTTCCCCTTCAGGCTCTTCCAGAAACTTTAATAAACTATTAGCTGCTTGAATGGTCATCTTCTCAACGTCTTCAACGATAACAATTTTCTTGCGGCTTTCCATCCCGCTTTTAGAGAATTCTTCTTTTAGTGCTCTCACTTGGTTTATCTTTATAGACAATCCATCTGGCTCGACTTCAACTATATCTGGATGATGATGCGTTCTGATCCGCTGACAATTATGACAGCTTTGGCAAGGACCCTCTTCATTTCGGTTCTCACAGAAAATGCCTTGAGAAGTCCAAAGAGCTGTTTCCTTTTTACCCGTTCCCATTTTCCCCTCAAATAGGTAAGCGTGTTGCATTGTATTGTTATTTAATAAATGAAGAAACAGCCGCTGAATGCTCGGCTGTTTAATTGTATTGGTAGACATGTCTCGTCTCCCTGCTTTTAAAATTGTAGGAATTGATCAATCGGTAAGACAAATAGTGTTGCTCCACCAACTTCTACATCAACTGGATAAGTTAAATCGGACTCCAAAGTAAAATCGTAAGATGGAGGGCTCATCATTGTTTGACTGCGTGTTGAACAGTTTTCTTTAATTAATTCTAAGACACTGTCTACTTTTCTATCTTCTACACCCATTAAGAATGTTGTATTCCCCGCTCTTAAAAACCCACCGGTAGAGGATAGTTTCGTTGCTCTGACTCCATTTTCAACAAATTCATCTGAGAGTCTTTTGCTATCCTGGTTTTGAACGATTGCTACGATTAATTTCATGCTTATCATCCTTTCAACTTTTGACTACACTTTTATTTAATCTTGTGAATCTCTTTTTGAATGTGAGACCAGGCTTCTGTAAAGACCTCGTCTTCACTTTGACTGGCATCCACTACGATAAAGCGATCCGGTTCTTGTTTGATTAACGCGTGATACCCTTTTCTCACTTCTTCATGGAAGGTTATTTCTTCTAATTCTAAGCGATCTTGCGTCCGATTAGACTGTTTGTCTTTAATTCGATTCAGACCCACTTCTGCTACCACATCTAAAAAGAGTGTGACATTTGGCTTTAATCCTTCAATAGCAAACTCATTGATGGCTTTTACTTCCTCTATTCCAATACCTCTGGCTTGTCCTTGGTATGCAATGGAGCTATCGACAAAACGGTCACATAAGACAATTTGTCCTTCTTCTAAAGCCGGTCTAATCTTTTCTACAACATGCTGTCTTCTTCCTGCAGCCAGTAACAAGGCCTCCGTGCGTGCATCCATATTTGTATGGGTCGGATTCAGCAACAATTCCCTTATTTCCTCTGCAATATCACTCCCGCCAGGTTCTCTAGTCACAACTAGAGATTGAGTAGTTTCTGATTGAATGGCGGTTACCAGTCGTTTGACAAGACTTGATTTCCCTGCTCCGTCCGGTCCTTCAATCGTGATGAACAATCCTTTCACGACATTTCCTCCATCTAGTTAACATTTGCTTCACTAATAAAGCTACACCATTATTATAACGCTAAATAACGAATAATGCAGGTTAAAAATTTAAATATTTATTCATGATTTATATTCATTATACGGTACTCAAAGCCCTTCTGTCTATATTTTCCCGTATTATATGTATTTTTCTAACTCAGATGTATGATAGGCAGATAACTGTTCATCCATTTGCTCTATAATTTCAATTGCTTTTTGAGCTTGCATGCTACCGGTGTTCTTTTCTCCCTCTAGTATAAGTATGACCCCGTCAATAAATAATTTACGCGTTTTCTCATAAAAGTAATGTGGCTCAATAATAGAATCCAAATAATTTGACACAATTTTTGCTTCTTCCAACTTATTTCTTCTCAGTAAAATAACACAGGCATTTTCCAACAAGGCGATAATATCTCTCATATTTCTCCGAGTCACTTTTTGTTTATGTGCTCTATTTTCAATTTCCTTCAAAAGAATCATGAGTGACTTATCAGCGAATATAGTCATAGCATTCCCGAACAAACTGACTTCGTAATGTGTCCAGTAGGAGCACCCTATCAAATAATCTATTAAAAAATTTTGATTTTCTTTTGTGATAGTGTAGTTAGTATCGATATCAGAAATGATCGCTGATATAATAATCGCATTGCATTTATGATAGGTGTTATTCGTTTCATGATACAAGTCCATTTCCTTTTCATAAAGACTGACTAAACCGGATTTGTCTTTTTTTGAATAAGCAATCGACATCTTTTTAAAAACCTTGTTGTAGTCTGTTAATACTTGGTTATCGAAGAACAAGAACTCATCCACACTCATGTTTAACTTTCTTAACAACCTCACAAACGTTGATAAAGTTATATCAGACTTTCCTTGTTCGAATTTACTGAGATATGAAAATGAAACAATTCCTTCAGACAATGTTTTTAAGGTGTATCCTCGATCTTTACGAAGCAGTCGAAATGACTCACCAACAGAATTCATTTTGTGTCCTCCATTTTAAAATTCGTATTTCCAAAAATTTTGTTTATTTTATAGTTTATTTCTTCGTTTATTGCTTGTAAATCAATCTTTTACACAAAAA
>NZ_BAAACW010000128.1:0-52158 GCF_039521845.1 Alkalibacterium iburiense | reverse complement strand
TGCGTAATTTCTTTGGTGAGGGTTAATCCGATAGGATTGTGAAGCATTTATTAGGGTGCGAAACTTGAGTAATATACAATTTAAATTCCGGAGATATCCATGAAGCGAATTCAAAAGCAATATCTGAATGAGCAAATGTACCGCCGTATCTACCTGACTTTGATGTTATCCCTATTGCATTTGTATTCTCTATCCATTTTTTAGGAGACATTACAAAAGAGTTGGAACCCGATTCGTTTTTAAACTGGTCGAATTCGACCAGTTTAAAATTAGGATTATTCAATCGTTCCCAAGTTCCTAAATATTCTAGGGTATTTCTATTTCTCAACCAATTTTTTATTAAATCAGCCGGACTGTCTTTGTTTTCATATTTAGCTATGTCGGTCAAACTTATATAATCTTTCTTTTCTCCGAAAGTAACGGATATTTCATTTCCATGAGCTATAATTTTAGGTGGCACTGTTGATCATCCTCTCATTTTAAGTCATTTTTCGTACTATTCATTAGTAATAAAATAAATGACGCACATATCAACTTCCTATAAATATATCTAATCTATTATCATTATTATATCAATAAGGGTATCGAACCACAACAAAAAAGAACTTATGTTTGCATTTTTGCATCCTGATTATTAATTTATAGAAGTATATTCACCCAGATTGTTCATTTGGGAATAAAAGAGAAAGTATATTGGTATCATTATCAAAGGGTAAAGTGAGCTTAAAATGCCACAACAAAATGCTAGTATTTACGTTATAATAAACGTGAGGTGAATGAAATGAAGTGGCGTATAGCTTTAGTCGATGATGAAGCAGTTCAGATAGAATTATTGAAAAAGTTATTAAAAGAATATGGACAAGCTCATGAAGTATCCTTTCAATTTTTGTGCTTTGAATCAGCAGAGGCCTTTTTGTTTCATTTTGAAGAAGATAAAGCCATTGACTTACTGGTTCTGGATATTGAAATGGATGGTATGAACGGTTTGGAGTTGGCTCACTTACTGCGAGAAAAAAATCAGGATATAAAATTATTATTTGTCACAGGTTATACGGATTATATGGCAGATGGGTATGAAGTGAGTGCGATGGATTATATTCTTAAACCGGTGGACAGAAAAAAACTTCACCGTGTGCTGAACCGCTTCAAAAAAAGTACTCCAAAAAAAGAAGAAACACTAGTTATAGAAACAGCAGAAGAGAAAGTAAAAATAATTCAAGCCGATATCATGTATTTGGAAGCAGATGGACACCGAACCATTGTTAAGTTGATGGACAAGAAGTACGAAGCACTGGAGGGTATTGGTGTGTTTAAAAAAAAGTGTCAGCAGACCTGTTTGTTCAAAGTCACCGATCCTACTTAGTTAATCTTGACCATATTAAAAGAATAAGTAAAACAGATATCTATATGGATAATCATACTTTAGTACCTGTTTCAAGAAGATTATATAAAAAAGTCAATGAAGCCTTTATTCAGCACTTTAAAGAAGGGTTGATACAGTGAGTCCTTATATCATGATTATAATCTCAGTGATTGGCTTAGCGATAGTAGGATTTGGCTTGCGTCATCTTATCCGTTCTTATTATGATAAGAAAATTACTGAAGCCAATGCCACACTTATCCGTTCCCACGTAGAAGAGGTAGAAAGTATTTATAAGCAAATGCGCGGATGGCGTCACGATTATAAAAATCATATCCAAGCGATGAAAGCTTATCTCGAATTGAATCAACTGACTCAATTGAACAGTTACTTAGACGAATTGGATGAAGATTTAGTATCTGTTGATACGCTGATAAAATCTGGAAATGTCATGATGGATGCTGTTTTGAACAGTAAGTTGACATTAGCCCAGTCAAGAGGAATTACTCTTCGGGCAAAAGCTCAAGTACCGAAAACGATTCAAGTGCAAGATGTTGATTTAGGCATAATATTAGGAAATTTATTAAGTAATGCCATTGAAGGCTGCATGACTCTTGAGAATCCAGAAGACCGGGTAATTCGTGTGTACATCAATGAAATGAAAGGGCAACTTTACATCAGTGTCACGAACACAATGAATCACACAATAAGGAAATCAGGGAATGAAATCTTAACAACTAAAAAGGGAAAAGATCATGGGTTTGGTCTCAAACGAATTGATTCGACGGTCAACAAATATGAAGGGTTTATTAACCGCCAGTTTGAAGAAGGAGTGTTTGCTACGGAAGTCACCTTACCGTTGTGACACTCTTTTTTTCTATTCTTTAAGAAACAGCGTCTACTCTGTTAGATGCTTATCTTGTATAGAGTTATATCGACCGTTCATGTGTGTAAAAGGACCATTCAAGAATGAGGAGCCACTTTTTTTCAAATGGATATAAGATAGAAGTGAGGTGAAAGAGATGAAGAAAAAATCAGAACAGAAGTATACAGCAATAAATAATATTTGGTTTTTACTCAAGGAAATCGCAGTGTACGATAAGAAGTTGTTTTTGTATGTCGGGTTAGCATCCGTTTCAGGCATGCTCCTGCCTTTAGCAACATTAGGTTTGACGGCGATTGTCATAGAAGGCGTTTCGACTGGTCAAAATGTGGAATGGCTAATTGGAACTTTTGTTGCCTTACTTGTGGGAGTACTGGTTTTAACGGTGCTCTCTAAAACAAATATGATGAAACTTCAAATGCAGGGAAATATTTTCAGAGTGATCATATTGAATCGTCTGGCCGTTCATTTAATGAAGATTGACTTTGATGTATTTGATGGAGATGAAGGACAGGAAAAAATAAATAAAGCCTTTGATACAGCAAGTAATCCGCATCAAGCATTTCAGCATATATTCCTTGTGCTTGAAGGACTTACAAAGAGCATCCTCGGTTTCCTTCTCTATAGTTATATTTTAGTAGACATTCATTGGCTGTTTATTGTACTCGTTGGTGTCTCATCAGTAATCAATTTCTTATACAGTCTGCATATTAATACATTAGAAGACGACAATAAGAAAGTGGTATCACCCGTTAATCGGAAAATTACTTACTTAACAGAACAAACAGGTCATTTTCAGCGGGCTAAAGATATGCGATTGTATAAAATGGAAAACTGGTTTGGAGATATATTCTCCCAATTGAGTCAAGAAAAATATCAGTTAACCCATCAGGTGAGACGCAGAAAGATTGGTGGAAATATTTTAGACGGAGGATTTAAGCTAGTTATAGATTTAGTTGCCTATGTTCTACTGATTCAAATGATTATTAGTGGAGAAATTAGTGTGGCTAGTTTTACCGTATACTTCGGTGCTATTGCTACTCTGTCTCAGTGGATTAGCGGTATTCTCAGAAGAATTGTTGACTTAAATAAAGCAGGAATGGAAATAGATGATTACAGGGAATTCATGGAATTAAAAAGCACGCGCAACCATGGAGAAGGAGTGGAGACAGAAGTTTCACCCTCCCTTCCTTATTCTATAGAATTTAAAAATGTTTCCTACAGATATCCGGAAGCTGAAACAGATACGATTAAGGAGTTTAATCTTACCATTAAACCAGGAGAAAAAATGGCCTTAGTTGGAGTGAATGGAGCAGGGAAATCGACATTGATTAAGTTACTAACCGGTTTATATCGTCCAACAGAAGGAGAGATTTTAATCAATGGCCACAGAATGGATGAATACAATCTAGATGATTACTACGCTCTCTTTTCAGTCGTTTTCCAGGATTATTATGAATTGCCTGTTACGATTGAAGATATGGTTTTACAAGGAAAAGAAAAAGATGATGTTTATTTAAATAAAGTAGAAAAAGAAAGTGGATTAAAGCACGTGTATCAGTCACTGCCTAAAGGAAGAGAAACAAAGTTAGTTAAACGCATTTTCTCAGATGCAGTTGACTTATCGGGCGGGCAGAAACAAAAGTTGCAATTGGCCAAAGCCTTGTATAAAAATGGTCCGATACTTATTCTGGATGAACCGACGGCAGCCTTGGATTCCATTGCTGAGAGTGAAATCTATCAGCAGTATGAATCCTTGTCGAAAAATAAGACTTCTATTTTTATTTCCCATCGATTAGCTTCTACACGTTTCTGTGATCGCATTGTCTTTCTGGAGGATGGGAAGATTATCGAAGAAGGCACGCACTCTGAGTTAATGAGATTAAGAGGGAAGTATTTTGATATGTTTGAAACACAAAGTTATTATTACAAAAATGAAGTAGGTGAAAAGCAGCATGCAATCGTTTAAAGAAAGTGCCCAGTTGATGTGGCGCGGGTATAAAGAAGTGTATGAACTAGAACCGAAATTGATACTGATTAGCCTGGCACAGGGAGTCTCTGAAGGGCTGTTCCCGTTCATCAGCTTGTTTTTCACATCGTGGATCATTAATATACTATTTACCCAGCCCACTTTTGAAGAGCTGATTCCTATTATTGCTTCAGCGTTACTGTTGACTTTTACGGCGAATGTCTTAGCAAATGGTCTGGAACATTATAGAATAACCTTATATTATCAAGCGAAAGACAAAAAAGACATGAAAATGAACAACAAAGTCATTTATATGGATTATGAATTTATTGAAAACACAGAAGTACATGAATTGAGAAATTTTCTGGATATGGCAGAACTGTCAGGCGGACAGGGTTTGCATTATTATATGTTAGAAACAAAAGGTCTCATTACTCAGTTGATTTCCTTAGTTGTAGCTAGTGTGTTTGTCCTACAGATATTTACGGCAGAGGTTCCAGCCACAAGCTCATTATCTTTTCTTAACAGTGGATGGTTTTTAGTAGGAGTTATCATCGTAGGCATTGCCTACTTCCTCTATGCATCCAAAATTTATGAACGAGGAGTCAACGCATTAAATAAAATGCTTGAAAGTGCGACGCATACAAATAATATATACGGATTCATAATGAATCAACTCTTTGATTATCAGTCAGGGAAGGAAATCCGTTTATATAAACAACAGAAAGTATACAGTAAAGTGTTCAAAGGTATGTCGGAATCAACTGGTGAAGCCTTAACAACTATGCAAAATGAGGAAAACCTGGGAACCACTAAACTTCAAATATGGATTCATTTGTTTTTAGGTTTGGGTTTCTTGTTTACAACACTGAAAGCTATTGGGGGAGCAATACCGCCTGGTTCAATCGTTATTTATACCGGAGCCCTCTCCAACTTTATGATGGCTTTCCCTGAGTTTGTCTCAAATGTCTCTCAGTTAAAAAACAATAATAAAGTCCTTAAGAAATATTTTGAGTTTCTTGAATTGAAAAGTGAAAAACACGAAGGCACGTTGCCAATCGAAAAACGATCAGATCATGAGTATGAATTGGAAGTACGCAATGTTTCCTTTAAATACCCTGGTTCTGACGACTATGTATTGAAAAATATTAACCTCAAGTTAACTATCGGAGAAAAAATGGCGATTGTAGGGATGAATGGAAGCGGCAAGACAACGTTCATTAAGTTACTCGCTCGATTATACGATCCGTCTGAGGGCGAAATTTTATTAAATGGTATTGATATTAAGAAGTACAACTACGATGAATATTTGCAACTTTTTTCAGTAGTCTTTCAAGATTTCGGACTCTTCTCCTTTAGCTTAGGAGAAAACATTGCAGCTTCAACAGAATATGAGAAGGAAAAAGTGCTGTCTGCCATTGAAGATGCTGGCTTTAAAGAGCGCTATGATAAGCTACCAAAGGGACTGAATACGTATCTTTATCAGAATTTTGAAAAAGACGGTGTAGAAGTTTCTGGAGGAGAAGCACAAAAAATAGCCATGGCTCGCGCCATCTATAAAGATGCCCCCATTGTCATTTTAGATGAACCAACCGCAGCTTTAGATCCCATTGCGGAGTTTGAAATCTATTCTCATTTTGATAAAATTGTTGGAGATAAAACGGCCCTTTATATTTCCCACCGACTTTCCAGTTGCCGATTCTGTGATGAAATCGTTGTTTTTCATGAAGGGGAGATTGTCCAAAGAGGCCCACATGAGGAACTCGTAAAAGACAAGAAAGGGAAGTATCATGACTTATGGTATGCCCAGGCGCAATACTATACAGAAGATGACGAAGGAGAAATTAAAGAAGTTGTCTTAACGTAAAATAAATGAAAGATGCCCTTACCACTTTATTCTCAGTGATAAGGGCATTTTGTTTATTCTTCTACTTTTTCAAGTGGTTTCACAGCTGGGCCGTCGAGGACGTCGCCTTTATAGGAGAATCGTGATCCGTGGCAGGAACAATCCCATGACCGTTCAGCGTCATTCCAGTCTAAGCCGCACCCCATATGGGTACAGGTGGTTTTGACTACATGAAGCGTGCCGTCTTTATCCCGGTAACCTCCCACTTTTTTACCATTGACTGTGACCAAACCGCCTTCATCTATGGCTAAGCTTTCGGCAGGCTTGTCTGGTCGCTTAGCATGTTTCACGACGAAATCTTTTCCGACCGCTGCATTCTTTTTAGTAAACTGCTGCACGTCTTTTGTTTTCAATTTATTACGCAAGGGGTCAAATAAGTCGCTGTAATCATTCTCTTGATTTAAAATAGTATCCGTCAGTAACTGACTGGCGGTAGCTCCCATTGCCATGCCCCATTTATTAAAGCCAGTCGCAACGAGTATATGTTCGGAAGAATGAATCATCTGTCCGATATAAGGCACTTTATCCAAAGTAGTCAAGTCTTGTGCTGACCAGTGATAAGGAACCTCTTGTAAATCAAACCAGGTTTTCCCGAAGTTTTCAAGATTACGGTAGTGAGCTTCTGTATGGGTGTGGCGTTTCCCCGTTTGATGGCCATCTCCACCGATTAATAAGTACTCTTCACCCGTTGCGCTGCGGGCTGAACGAAGGGAACGACTCGGTGACTCGGTACTGATATACATGCCTTTTGGAACAGGTTGATTCACTTTCGCTGCAAGCAAATAGGACCGTTCAATAGATAATTTTGAAAAGTATAAGCCATTAAAATCATTAAAAGGGTAGTGTGTAGCGACAACAACTTTTTCACAATCTAGAGCCGCCTCATTTTCCAGATGCACTCTCATTTTACCCTTACATACTTTGACTGCACGGGTATTTTCGTAAATCTCCCCACCGAGTTTTTCAATCTCTTTTAATAAAGGGGCGAGAAATTTAACAGGATCAAATTGGGCTTGATTCGGCATAGTGAGTGCCGCTGTTGTTTCAAAAGGCAATTCATCCACTTGCCCATTAATTAACGTCCCATCAATATGAAGTTTTTGATACGCCTGGGCTTCTTTATCAATTTGTTTTTTTCCTTTAGTTGAAGTAGAAAATACAGTGGCATCCCGGGTTTCAAAGTCGCAATCGATTTCCAGCGATTCACTGATTTCTTTAATCATATGAAGGCCGTCTCTGTTCGCTTCATAGTATAAACGCGCCTCTTTTTCTCCAAAGGTGCTCATCAGCTCATTATAAATCAGACCGTGCTGAGCAGAAATCTTAGCTGTTGTGTTGCCAGTCACTCCAGATATCATCTCTCGCGCTTCAATGAGAGTGACTTTTTTCCCAGCTTTGGCTAGTAAATAAGCCGTGAGTATCCCAACGATTCCCCCACCGATTACGCCGACTTCTGTTGTTTTATTTTCTGTTAAAGACGGATAGCGGGGGATGGAGTGTTTAAGCCAAAGGGATTGGGGGAATTGAGAAAGGTGACTATTTGTTGAGTGGGTGTCCATAAAACTCCTCCTTCAAAAGACTTCTTTTTTTGAGTATAGCACTCTTGAATTTAGAAGGAAAAAGATAGCCTTATTTTACCCTCTAAAAGGAGTGAGCATCTCAATAAAAGGGCTGAGCAGGAATTATTGAGACGCAAATCCATTTTGCATCTCAATAAAAGGGTTGAGCTGGATTTAACGAGACGCAAATCGATTTTGCATCTCATTAAATTATTTTAAAAAAATTAACCGGATGCAAAGAGGAATATCTGTATTTTTTTGCTTATCAGACTAATAAAACTATAATTTAAAACTCTAAATGCGTTATAATATAAGAAAAGGAGGAGTTCAGGATGTGTGGAAGATACGGCTTAACTGTCTCCAAAGAAGAACTGGAAGAACGCTATGAAGCCAAGTGGTCAGAAGGGGATTTTACTGGCCAGGAGGAAATATTTCCTACTGCTGACACTGTTGTCCTCTTGCCGAATCGAAAGTTGTACCGGATTAAATGGGGCTTTACACCCAATTTTGCGAAACGCCCTTTAATCAATGCCCGATCAGAAACGATTTTAGAAAAGAAAACATTTAAAGAGCCATTTTCAAAGAGGCGCTGCCTGATTCCTGCAACTTACTTTTTTGAGTGGCAGAAAGTAGAGAGCATTGAGAAAAAGGAGAAGAAACGCATTCAAATGAAAGACTTACCCATTTTTTCTATGGCAGGTATATGCGAACGGTATACCAATGAAAATGGAGAAAGTCAGCTGACCTATTCTATTTTGACAACTGAAGCCAATAAACAAATGGCTTCTATTCATGACCGAATGCCAGTTATTTTAGAACCGGAAGACGAACAATTTTACTTGAATTTAGACAATGACCCTAAGGAAGTTCAGGCACTATTAAAACCTTCTAGCCGAAAATTAGAAATTACACATGTGGGCTAAGTAAACGGAAATCCCTTGCATTTTTCAGCCTATAAGCTTAGGATAAAATGGAAGAGTGTGAACAGTTAATGAGTGGAGGCCACTATGACAAAAAAGAAAAAGCAGTTGCGATTGTTTTCGTTGAACTCAAATCGACCGTTAGCTGAAGAAGTCGCTAAAGAATTAGGAATGGAACTAGGAAAAGCCGATATTACAACCTTCGAAGATGGAGAAATCAGAATAAACATTGAAGAAAGTATTCGAGGGGATGATGTCTACTTCATTCAGTCGACCAATCACCCAAGCAATGATTACTTGATGGAAGCTGTTATCATGATTGATGCCTTAAGACGGGCAAGCGCACGTAAAATCAATGTGGTGATTCCTTATTACGGCTATGCCAGAAAAGACTCCAAAGAACGTCCGAGAGAAGCTATAACCGCTAAAGTTGTCGCCAATATGCTGACAGTAGCCGGAGCAGACCGAGTTGTGACGATGGAAATGCACAGTCCACAGATTCAAGGATTCTTTGATATTCCAACAGACCACTTATCTGCCGCAGCTCTCTTAGCTAATTACTTTATTGACAGAGAATTATTTGGGGAAGAGGTCGTGATTGTCTCCCCAGATCATGCCGGAGTATCTCGTGCCCGAGAAATGGCTGAACTTTTAAATGCGCCTCTAGCCATTATTGATAAACGGGAAGAAGAAGAACAAGATATCCCTCATAAATACAATATTGTAGGAGACGTTGAAGGAAAAATCTGTATTTTATATGATGACTTAATAGATACAGGTAAAACAGTGACCATAGCGTGCGATACACTTCTGGAAGCGGGAGCAGTAGAAGTCTATGCCTGTGCGACCCATGCGGTCTTTTCTCACAATGCTATTGAAGTATTAGATCAATCCGCACTGAAAAAAGTCGTCGTGACGAATACAATTGATCTGTCTCAAAAGAGTTTATGTCCTTTGGTTGAACAGATTAGTGTGGCCATCATTATTGCGGATGCCATCAAACGTATTTACGAACACAAATCCATTAAGCCTTTATTTGATAAACGATACGTTGAAAAACTGGAACACCATGAATTAATTTAAATAAATCAGACGCCCTTTGGACCCATTAGTCGGTTTAGAGGGCTTTTTTATAAAAAAATTAACTTTCTAATAGTAAGTGCTTGAATAAAAACGCTTTAAAGCTTAAACTGAAAGAGGACTAAAGTTAAAGGAATGAGGAGATTATATGAAAAAAGTAAACTCTGTAACTGAATTGATCGGACAAACACCTATTTTGAAGCTGAATAAGGTTGTAGCCGAAGATGCGGCTGATTTATATGTGAAGCTTGAATCGATGAGTATTGGAGGCAGTGTGAAGGACCGTATTGCTTTGAATATGATAGAGCAAGCTGAAAAAGACGGAATCATCAAACCGGGTGATACGCTTGTGGAAGGAACAAGTGGAAATACGGGTGTGGGCTTGGCTATGGTAGCTGCTGCAAAAGGCTATAAAGCTATTTTTGTTATGCCTGATACGATGAGTAAGGAAAGACGTGCGTTAATGAAGGCTTACGGTGCGCAATTGGAATTGACACCTGGGGCCGACGGAATGCCCGCTGCTAATGCGCGTGCAGAAGAGCTGGCTTCAAAACCAGGGCACTTCATGCCTTCTCAGTTTACAAACCCGGCTAATCCGGCTGTTCATGAAAAAACGACGGGCCCTGAGATTCTGGAAGCTTTCGGTGGAGATTCACCAGATGCCTTTGTTGTGGGTGTCGGTACGGGTGGAACGATAACCGGTGCAGGTAAAGTGTTGAAAGAGAAGAAATCCGATGTTGAATTAATTGTTGTGGAACCGGTGGAGTCGGCTGTTTTAAGCGGCAAAGAAAAAGGCCCTCACAAGATTCAAGGGTTAGGTGCAGGGTTCATCCCAGAAGTGTTGGATACTGATTTATATTCTGAGGTCTTAACGGTTTCCAGTGAGGAAGCAATCGATATGACTCGTCGCTTAGCCAAAGAAGAAGGCTTGCTCGTGGGAGTGTCCGCTGGAGCAAACGTGGTAGCGGCGATTAAAGTTGCGGAACGCTTAGGCTCTGGTAAACAAGTGCTAACGGTTGCGCCCGACACAGGTGAGCGTTATTTAACAGCCCCCGTTTTTGCTGAAGAAGAGTAAATGGCATTTATCTATCAAACAGAGTGAAAAAATCTCTTCGTTTGAAGGATAAATTATATTTATACACCTTAAAGAGTGACACGTTTATATAAAAACTATCAATGAGATAACATATGAAAATCCCCTAGACACTTGTAGAAGCTCACAAGGTTCTAGGGGATTCTTTTATTTAGACTCTCTTTTATTCAGAATCTGTTTATTCTGAGGTCTCGTCTGAAGAAGATAAGCCCATTTCCTGTTTCATACGCGCTAATTCATCTTCTACAGCAGCTGAACCAGAACTACCGTATTTCTCTTCCAATTCTTTTGCAGGATCAACCGGTTCCTGATTTAATTCTGCCATCGCATCCGCTTCGTCCAAGCGGCGAGAGGCTTTATCTTCCATACGCTGGAATGAACCCATAGCTCCTTTGGATTTTCCGACAGAATCGCTTACTGTGTTTAATTTTTCCTGAGTGTCAGCGACAGACATCTGTGCTTTAATCATAGAGCGACGGTTACGCAATTTTTCAATATCGGAAGCCAGTTTGTCATGCATTTGGCGCATTTTAGAAGCATTTTCATGTGCTTTCGCATAAGAATTGGTTAAACCAGTTCCGACATCTTCTAATTCCTGTTTCTTAGATAAGAAGACTCGGGCATCATCGTCATTTCCGGCTTCTAACGCTTTTTTAGCAAAGTTACTGTATTTAGCTACTTCTGCTTCATTCTCATCAACTAAGCGTTTAGCACGTGTTTCTTCAGCCATCACACTAGCTGTGTTTTTCTTCACTTCAGCTAAATCGTCCATCATATCGCGTAAATATTGATCGATCATTTTTTCTGGGTCTTCCATTCGATCAATCATCGCATTGACGTTCGCGCTGATTATATCTGAAAACCGATTTAAAATTGACATGTTGTTTCCTCCTATAAAGATGTTTGTATTTAAATATATTTAATAATTATCCCAATCGTCATCGTTCTCTTTTTCAGAGTACTTCTTAGATAAGTTTTCCGCTTCAGAATCTGAACTTCCAAAAGTTTCTATTGGGCGGCTCAGCATCTCTTCAGTGCGTTTGGCTTCTTTCTCTTTGCTTTCCTGTTTAGACTTCCACCAACGGTATAGAAGATAAAGACCGATAACGACACCAAAAATGATAAACACTGGAATCCACGGTGAAGTGGTCACTTCCATAATGCGTTCGGCTGCTTCGTAAAAGGATTGACTGAAATACTGCTCTTCGTCTAGACTTCTATCATAGTAATTACGGTCCAGATAATCCAGTAAAATGTCTCCCGCTTCCGTATCAATGACGCTTCTTGCCTGTGAACCCGTTACATAGTAGGTCATATAATCATTTGGTCTTGGTTCAAAAAAGACTAATAATAAATGGGCTTCATCTGTAAAGAGCTCATCGTATAAATCGTTGGCGTAGGTTTCTACTTCATCCATGGAAGGATTAGCTGAACCATTGATGTCGCCAGTGATATGGACGTGAGGCTGTACACCTGTTTCATTATAAAAATGACGCAGTCCATTAACGGCTTCAGTTTCATTCTGAATCCATCCTAATTCATCACTGTAATAGTCTGTTTCATTCACCATTCCGGAAGGTAAAGGTTCACGTTCAATCGTTGAACGGGTAATGTTTCCGCCAGTCCCTCCGCCTCCTCCGCCACTGAACAAGCCAGTAGTTGAGAAAAGGGAAAAGAATATAAAGATAAAGAAGAATACTATCAAGATACTACCGCAGCCGCAACCTCCGCCGCCGCCAGGATAATATCCACGTCGTCTTCTACGACCTCCAAACCATGCAGGGCCCATCATCGGTCCGTAACGGGGTCGACGATTGTATCCGCCGCCAAAACCGCCGCCGAATCCACCGCGATTACCGCCTCGGTTGCCTCCGCCAAAGCTTCCGCCTCCACGACCACTACCGAAACCACCGCCACTTCGACCTCCGCCTCCACGGCCGCCACCGAAGCCACCGCCTCGAGATCCGCCACCGCTAAAGCCACCACCGCCACCGCGGCCGCCGCCTCTTCCCATATGTATCCACTCCTTCTTTAAACGATATATTACTAGTGTATAAAATTTAACATAAGAGGTAAAGCAATGCAATTTTTAACTATTGAAACTTATCAATCTGACTAAACGGTATGACTGGGGTTTGGGGCGGGGAGATAATGAATCGAGACATGCATTCTATGCAGTATTTTATAAATATCATGTTAAACTGACAGTAAGATGCACTCATTATGTATACAGGAGGGAACAGATATATGAAAAAGGACTCAAATGACGGAATCCAATCCGAATGGTCAGAATACGAATTAAGAGAAGGCCTGAAATCGCGTTTACTTGAAGAAGAAGCTCTGAAAAGGGGATTTGAAGTGGAGCGGTTGACGTTTGATAAGATGATTGTTTCCATTAATGGAAAACACCTCTTATTTAAAGATATGAATGGTCCAATGTCATCGACGGCTATAAATGAAATAGTAGATAACAAATACTTAGCTCGAACTTTAATCAAAAAGACGGGCATATCTACACCTTCTTCTACCTATTTGTTGATTCATCAGAAAGAAGAGATTTTAGACTTTGTTCATTCTATCGGTTATCCCGTCGTTTTAAAGCCCAATAATCTAGCAAGAGGACAAGGTGTCTTTACGCATATTGATAGCGACGAGTCCTTAATTATTCATTTAGACAAAATCAGTGAGGTCATTGGAAGTACAGACGAAAGAATACTTATTGAGAAACAGTTTATAGGAGAAGACTTCCGTTTCTTTGTCGTAAACAATGAAGTTTTAGCTGTCACTCAAAGAGCACGGGCAAATGTCACAGGCGACGGAAAACAGACCATTTTTGAACTCATTAGAGAAAAAAATGAGAAACGACTACAAGATAGGGATTTGAAGCACTATTTAATCCCTACTGATCCGAACAAGCTAGGAAGATTATATCGTGAAGGCAAAACGATTGACTCTATCCCTGAAAAAGGCGAAAAAGTGATTATTCGTGATGAATCCAATATCGCTAGCGGAGGAGAAGGGATAGACTTCACAGAAAAAGTGCAGCCTGAATTCAAGAAGATAGCTGTTAAAGCGGTCAACAGCATTCCAGGCTTTCGCTATGCAGGAGTAGATGTGATAGCGGAAGACATTACAAAAGAACCGAACAAATAGAACTATATCGTGACAGAAGTCGAATTCAGTCCTGGTCCATTGAGCATGTTTCCTTGGAAAGGACCTGCTCGTGATATGGCCGGTCCGATACTTGATTTTTATATGAATCATCTGGATCACATTAAGTAAGTGGATTGAAGAGAAGGATTGTTTATATGTTTAATTTTAGAAAGGAATATAGAAAGGCGGGTATAAATGGCAAAAAAAACCCGAACCAATAAAATAAAATGGCTCATTGGATTAAGCTTCACGGCTCTATTCTTTTACTACAGCATCAATTTGATGCGTCAGGAGTTTAAACTAGGTTTGTTTTTACTGATTGGATGGGCACTGGGTTATGCCATAAGCCGGTCTGAAATTGGATTATCCTCTGGATTTGCTGAATTTTTCACTAAAGGGAGTAGTCCGAGACTAAATGGCTTACTTGTTTTATTTGGATTAGGGGCTTTAAGTGCCGCTATCGTCCACTATATCTATCACTTAAATGGAGCAGTGCCAAATTTTAGAGCAGCTTCTGATCAAAGCACCATTCCCGGAACAAGCGCTGTAGTACCAGTTAATTTAGGTTTAATAGTCGGATCTTTTATATTTGGAGTAGGACTGACATTGAACTCTGGTTGTGGACTCGGTACGCTCCAAAATATTGGGCAAGGGAATCTGCGTTATATATGGACCTTGTTCTTTCTTATAATAGGGACCATTCCTGGACAATGGGTAAGCTATCATCTCGATCAGTCAGTTATTCATGACTACGGCTTCCGTCTTTACTTACCTGATGCTTTAGGGTACAGAGGGACTTTTCTATTCATCTTTTTTATTCTTATTTTCATTGTCTTTCTAACCAAAAAATACAAGCAAATAAGGAAAAGAAAAGGCACTTATCAATCAACCGAATCAAATATATTGACTGATTCATACGACGAAACAGCCAGTAAATCTTTACGTAAAAAGTTCTTCTTCAGTGTATATAAAAAATATTGGCCTAGAATTGTCACTCATCTACTCATCACTCTCTGTCTGTTGTTTGCTTTAACCTTAACGGGAGAAACGTTAGAAGTAACAGAGGCCTTTAAAAAACCGGCTGTCGCATTTTTTCAAACTTTGGGGGTTTCTTTTAATAATCCTGCTTTTAATAGTACGATAGAAACCGTTGAGGAAGGCTTATTAAATAACTACTTAATAAGACAGAATATAGGAATCGTAGTTGGTGCAGCAACCTTTGGCATCACTTCCTTAAAGTTTAAATTTAGCTTTTCAGAAGGAATGAAAGAAAGACTGCTTCGTATAGTAAGTGGATTACTTATGGGCTTTGGAACGGTACTGGCAAGCGGCTGTATGATGGGAGCCTTGTATTCAGGGATTGTAAACTTATCTTTATCCGGATGGGTCGTTTTTGCCTTTATGAGTTTAGGAGGATATTTGACTGTTCGCGTCATGAATGGAAAAGTCGGGACCATTCCAGAAATTGAAAATTAAAGCTATTGAAACCCCGTAGTATTTATATTACGGGGTTTTTTGCTTTCTAAAAAAGTATTGTCGAGACTTTTTTAAAATGATAGAATGGTTAAATAATAGTAGTATTTTGATTAGAAAATTGAGAGGTGATCGTTTGAAAATACATGTTTTGCAGGTAAAGTTATATACTACTTTCTTTTTTAAAGTAGCATTAGCCAATAAACTGAACTTTCTTTACACACTACTTATACCGGCTGTCTTGTTAAGTCTACAGCTCTATTCTCAACCGGGTAATGAGGAAGGAGTGAGTCATGCCATTATTTATAGCTGGCTAGCCTATATGGTTATTAACCATGCATTGACCCATACGTTTGCTGTATCCATTCTCAGAGAGCAGGGGTATCTTAAGCAATATCACACTGTTGTAACAAGTGTCTACATATTTCTCATTAGTGAAGCTTTAGTTGGTCTTTTTAAATTATTGGCTTCAACCTTGATGCTACTTATACTCGTCTCATTTTTAACTCCCCTTTCTATAACTCGTTAGCTATAGTATCTTTTATAGCGATAGTCTTAACCTATCCAGCATTAGTCCTACTATTTTCTTTTTTTCTACGGTTTAAAATCAACCGACAAACGATCGGCACCATTCAAAATGCAGCGACAATGATTTTGATTGCTGCTCTTATTCTGACGCAGGCATTTTTATCTAATGAATTGACATTGCTTTTAAATATAATTAATCCTCTGAATTTAATTATGAGCACCTTTTACAGCGTACAACTGATAAGTCTGAGTGACTTGTTGTTGACTGTTGTTCCCATATTAATCTTATACATCGCAATAGGTATTTTTTCATTAAAACACATCGAAATTCTTCCATCGGAGGGACATTAGCTATGCTAAAAGAAAGGACTGACTTAAATGAAGTTGAACGTTAAGCACTTTAGTCGTAAAAAAGTCCATTCCTTATGGAGGATATGGAATATAGTGTGGCAGATAATAAAGTCAATTTTTTAATTGGAAAAAATGGATCGGGTAAAACAACACTCCTAGATATTTTTCTAGGTTTAATACATACAAAACAAGCAACCAGAAGCTACGATATTGGAAATGACTATATATATATTAATCAGATGATTCCATTGCTAGGATCGTTAGAATGTCGAGAAATAGTTCAACTTGTATTGGGGCTGAAATATGAAAAGAGCTCTTTGACTATTCATGATTTAGAAGCAGATGTAGATGAGTTTACGATAAAGATTATAAAAGAATTTTGGGATATAAAATATAACCATTTATCTGGCGGCCAGAAGAAGTTATTTCAGCAAGTTCTGTTTATTCAATTTGACAAATCTGTTTATCTACTAGATGAGCCGACCAATTTTTTAGATCGAGAAAATGTACACGAATTATTTAGAGTCATTAATGCAAAGAAAAACAAGACATTTATAATCGTTACTCATGATTATCGTGATCTTGAAATAGTTGATGACTATTATGTAACGATCATTGATAAAGGATCAATCAAAGGAAGGTTCGACAAGGAAGAATTTGAAACTCCAGAAACGTCCAGTCAGTTTTTAAAATATTTTAAAGGGTGAATTCATTTAGATAAACTGAAAAAAGTGCATTAAACTATCTATTTTATTTTTTAGAAACATTGTGATGACAAGGAAAAAAGACCCAATCTTCAGTAATAAAACTGGAGAATGGGTCTTGTATTTGTGGCTTTAGCTATTTTCTAGTGGCGGGTTCCATTTTCATTGATTTTTGAGCCATAGGGTGTCTCTTTCCTAAAAACCAGTGGGTCCGTCTCATCCACTCAAACTTCTGCATCATCTTAACCACCGGCTTGATTTTCTTAGGCACAATGTTTCGGTAAGATTTAGTTAAGCCTAAGATGACACGAATAGTAGGAGCAATGGCTTCTTTCGCTTCGTACTGCTTCAGAGGGAAGGAAAGGTCAGCGGGATTAAAAACATAATCTTCTGGTTTTCCAGGCCAATTCCTATACCGTTCAAACTCTTCGTCATTAAAGCCAGTCAAGAAAGGTCCATGGTTGACAGTAGCGACTTCCACATGATGCTCCATTAACTCCTGGCTTAATGTACTGGCTATTCCTTCTAAAGCATACTTTGAAGACACATAAGAACCTGAAAAAGCATTGGCCATGAGTCCGGATATAGACGTAATAAATACGATTCGTCCGCTTTTCTTTTTAATCATCTGTTTTGCAAAGCCTTGTGTGAACAGTAGCGTTCCAAACACATTGACTTCATACTGATGTCTGAAATTCTTTTCAGGAATGTCTACAAGCGACCCTCCCTCAGAGACACCTGCATTATTCACCAGTATATCAACATCCCAAGTCCAGGCTTTCTCCCGATCGTCTGAATTGGTGATATCCACTTTTTCAATTCGTAAAGGAATACCTAAAGCTTGGGCATCCTCTTGAAGAAGTGCCGCCTGCCTGGTTGTTTCTGTCGCTGCGATAACGGAGTAACCCAATTTTCCAAGTGTCAGTGAAGTTAATTTTCCAAAGCCGCTTCCAGCACCAGTAATTAAAATTGTACCGACGTCCATTCTGTTTCCTCCTAGTATTTTGTCGCTTAAAGTATACCAGTCAACCATAAATAATAAAAATGTAAGAGTCTGACAATAGTTTGAACTCTATTGAGGAGAATGATTCCAACTCATAGAGACTAAACCGCTGGAGTTGGAATCAAAAAGGAGATTGATTCCAACTCGTAGAGACTAAACCGCTGGAGTTGGAATCAAAAAGGAGATTGATTCCAATTCGTAGAGACTAAACGACTGGAGCCGGAATCAAAATGGGAAATGATTCCAATTCATAGAGGTTAAACCACAATATATGGAGCATTTTTGATAGTATAGGGTAAAGAGTCGAATTTCAAAAAAGGAGACAGAGACATGACTGATGTGAGAAAAAGAGCGTTAGAACTAAGTAAGGAAAAAGGGGGGAAGTTTGAAACAGGGTCTAAATTTCCGATTGAAACCATGGAGGATTTGGCCATAGCCTATACACCGGGAGTGGCTGAGGTGAGTTCGGCTATAGCGAAAAATAAAGACGACGTGTATACCTATACGTCTAAGAGAAATTTAGTGGCAGTCGTAACAGACGGATCAGCTGTGCTTGGCTTAGGAAACATTGGACCTGAAGCGGCGATTCCTGTCATGGAAGGAAAAGCTGCCCTGTTTAAACGATTTGCTGGAGTGGATGCCGTTCCGATCTCTTTGAATACTCAGGACGTGGATGAAATCGTGTCTCATATTCAAGCCATTGCCCCTTCTTTTGGAGGGATTAATTTAGAAGACATTAGTGCGCCTCGCTGTTTTGAAGTGGAGAGACGATTAAAAGAAACACTGGATATTCCTGTTTTTCATGATGACCAACATGGGACTGGAATCGTTGTTCTCGCTGCACTATACAATGCTCTCAAGTTGACCGGTAAGAAAATAGAAGAAGTAAAGATTGTTGTGAATGGCGGTGGGGCTGCCGGTATAGCTATTTCCAAGCGTCTGTTGTCTGCTGGAGTGAAGCACCTAACAGTGGTTGATAAAACAGGGATTATTTCAAAAGACGATCCGAACTTGGATGAGCGCCATAAAGAAATAGCGGAATTAACGAATAAAAATAATGTTAAAGGTGACCTGGAGACAGCTGTACAAAATGCGGATGTGTTTGTGGGTGTATCGGCTCCACATGTTTTGAAAAAAGAATGGGTTCAAACGATGAATGAACAGGCGATAGTGTTTGCGATGGCTAATCCGGAGCCGGAGATTATGCCAGATGAAGCAAAAGAAGGCGGAGCCTACATTGTAGCTACTGGCCGAAGCGACTTTCCTAATCAGATCAATAACGTTTTAGCTTTCCCAGGAATCTTTAGAGGGGCTCTTGACTCGCGTGCACGTGATATTACAGATGAGATGCAGATTGCAGCGGCTAAAGGGATAGCCAGCGCTTTATCGGAAGAGGATCTGAGCCCGAATCAGATTATTCCAGATGTCTTTACTCCTGGACTAGCTGAAGCAGTCGCTAAAAGTGTAACCGATGTGGTCTCTCAAAATAGGAGTGACTAAATGGAGAAACTGATTCATGCTATCCAAAAGAAAGTAGACTCTTCTGAGAACCGTCTTATGATTGGTATCTCAGGACATGGTGCATCAGGAAAAACAACTTTTACACAAGAACTGATAAATGGGTTAGGAAAAGAAAAGGTAGCGTATCTTAACACCGACCCATACATCCTATCATCGGATGTAAGAAAATATTCACTCATTCCTTATTCTTGTGAGGGGATCGATTATAAGTATAAAATGACGGCTTGCCACCCAGCTGCTCATGCTGTTTCCATTTTGGAAAGAGATCTTCGGGTGCTTAAAGAAGGGAAGGATTTCCTATCCATTACCAATCACTATGTAACCGGTCAATGGATAGCACCAAAAAAAGTGACTATCGTAGAGGGAATGAGCACAGCCTTTGTCAATCTCAACTTATTTGACTTAACATTATATTTTTATACGGATTCAGATACAGAACTGGAAAGAAGACTGGAGCGGGATATTTCGGAGAGAGGGACAAAAAAGGAGTATCTCATCGACTCCCATCAACACCGACGCATCCAGTATGATGTGTTCATGCATCCTTATAGTCGGAACTTTGATATAGTGATTCAAAATTCCAATCAGGAGTATAGAATTGAGAAAAATACGCTTTTTTAAAATAGCAGAGAAGGAGCCTGATAGTAGTGAGTTTAGAAGAACAGTTAAAAGGAACAACGTGGAAATTGGAGTCCTATCAATTAGAAGATAAAAATGGAGAAATCTTATATCCGCTTGGTGAAGATGCAGAAGGTTATATTTATCTGACACCAGATAGCCGGCTGTCCGTTCACATCATGGCGAAAGACAGAAATGCTGAAATAGATAAAGGTAAATTGTTTAATACAGAAGCCGAAAGAGAAATGGCTGAACGAGGTTACCATGCCTATACGGGCCCGGTGACATTGGATGAAGAGGCACAAACGTTGACGACTGAAGTCGAATTGAGTTTATTGCCGTCTTATGTTGGGACAAAACAGACGCGTTCGGTTAGGTTAGAAGGTGACACTTTATACCTTTCGAATGTGCAGCATCCCGAACGCCAATTAGTCTGGAAAAAAGTCTAAAAAAAAAATCGAACGCCCTTTTGACTAAATTGTCGGGCGTTCGATTTTTTTATTTGACTAATTTTAAGAAACTTTTCGGTGGCTTGACGGTGAAACGCTTCAGTTCTTCCGTAGCGGGATGGATAAAGGCTAACGTTGTGGCATGCAGGCCTAAACGCTTAAGCGGATTAGTTTTCGCGCCATATTTTTTATCCCGAACAATCGGATGGCCGATATCTTGTAAATGCACACGAATCTGATTCTTTCTTCCCGTTTCTAGTTCGACTTCGAGTAAAGAATACGTCTCGTTTCCGTCGATTCTTTTGTAATGGGTAACAGCGTGTTTGCCGCCTTTTTCTTTCGGTCCAGAGTACACGCGCATGGCATCATTTTCAATCAACCAAGAGGTAATGGTGCCTTCTTCTTTAACGACTTTTCCTTCGACTACGGCTGTGTACGTACGCTCTTTGACCACTTTTTTCCAGTTTTCCTGTAAAGCTTGCTGGGCATCCACTGTTTTAGCGTAGAGCATAACTCCAGACGTGTCCCGGTCGAGTCGGTGGACGATAAAAATGTGGTTCGTCGGATTATCTGCTTTGACGTAGTCATTCAGTTGACGGTAGGCATTCAGCTCATTAGGATTTTTACCGGACATAGAAAGCACACCGGCGTCTTTATTAATAACAATAATATCTTTGTCCTCATGCAGGATTTCAATACCAGTTAAGGCGTTTTGCTTCATAGCTGCTTTATTACTCAAAATCTCAACGACTTGTCCAGGCTTAAGGGGGTAGTTGTGTTGGGTGATTGTTTTTCCATCCACACTGACTTGTCCGCGAGTTAAAATTGATTTGACTGAATTACGGCTTTTGTTGTTTAAGGTTTCTAACATAAAGGGCAGGAGAGTGGTTGCTTCTTGAATCGTATAAATTGATGTCTGTTTATTTTTAATGGGTCTCACTCTTTCTTACATATTTTCTATAGTGTAGCACGAAAAGAATCGATTTATCTAAAATTATTCGTCTATTCTTTGTAAAAAATAAATAACAGATGCTATTTGTATTTAAAAGGCGACTAAGTTGCATGACCTATAAAGAGTATTTTATATTTATTAGTAGAGTGCTTCTTTATTAAGGATATATAATAATGTTCTCATGGTATACTAATAAAAATAAATACTTTAGTGTAATCTTTCTCGTCGCGCTAAAGATTGAGGAGAGAATCAGATGGAAGAGAAAAGAAAAACCGGGATAGTCGAACGCGTCCTGAGCGGGATTGAGCGAGCCGGAAATAAAATGCCCGATCCGGTTATGATATTTATTATACTTATTGTCCTTATCATATTAGCTTCTTGGATACTTTCTGCGATGGGCGTCGAAGTGGTTAATCCGGCAAGTGGAGATGTGGTGCAAGTCCAAAGTTTACTGACGCGAACCAATCTGATTCGAATGATTGAAGAGGCGGTTACTAATTTCACAGCCTTCCCCGCTCTCTGACTCGTTCTGGTCGTTATGCTGGGAATTGGATTAGCTGAACAATCCGGATACTTTGAATTGCTTTTGACATCCGTTGTTGAAAAAGCACCCGGCAATTTAGTCTTGTGGGTCATTATCTTTGTCGGGATATTAGGTAACGTAGCCGGAGATGCGGCTCCAATCGTTATTCCGCCTCTTGCAGCGATTATATTCCTTAAGATGGGTTACCATCCAGTGGCTGGAGCTATTGTGGGATACGTGGCTCCCTTAGGCGGCTTTGCGGCTAACTTGATTCCGGGGATGTCAGATGCATTAGTTTATGCCTTTACCGAGCCCGCAGCGGCCTTAGTGGATGGCAGTATCAGCTTAAATGTGTTAATGAACTACTATTTTATTGCTTTTTCAGCCCCTGTTTTACTTGTTGTGATTTATTGGATACTTAAAAAATATACACTGCCCCGTATGGGTGAATACAAACCTGAAGGTCAGAAGATTCAAGAAGCGAAAGAGTTTAGTGATAGAGAAAGAAAAGCCATTAAGTGGGCTAACTGGAGTTTTGTCCTTGTTGTGTTAGCTCTTGTCGCTTTGACCGTGCCATCCAGTGGCCTACTGAGAAATCAGGAAACAGGAAGCATAGTCAATGACTCTCCTTTAATGAATGGCATAGGGCTTATTATGACCATTCTCTTCTTTATTCTTGGCTTAGTTTATGCCCTCGCTGCGGGAACAATGAAAAACTCGAGAGAATTTTCAAAAATGCTTTCGGATTCTATGTCTTCAATGGGAAGCTTCATTGTCATTGTTTTCTTTGCTGCTCAAATGATGGCTTACTTTGAATGGAGTAACTTAGGGACGATACTAGCTGTTTCAGGAGCAGACTTGCTACAAGATCAAAGTGGGATGGTGTTGGTTGTCGGCTTCATTGGATTAACAGCGATTATCAATCTGTTCATTGGAAGGGCGAGTTCCAAGTGAGCTATTTTAGCTCCTATTTTTATCCCAATGTTCATGCTTTTAGACTTCCACCCAGCCTTTACGCAAATCGCCTACAGAATAGGGGATTCTATTACCAACCCATTATCCCCGATGATGCCTTATATGCCTTTATTACTGGCAACCATTCAGAAATATGATAAAAAAGCTGGTATTGGAACGCTTATGGCTAATACCTTGCCTTACTCAGTTGCCATAGGAATTATTTGGACCGTATTAATTATTGTATGGTATTTACTGAATTTACCACTTGGACCAAACAGTCCAGTACTTTTATAAGAAAGGAAATGTGTGACTAATGATTGGATTAAAAGAAGAATGGCTGAAAGATATTGAAGCCAGAAAAGACCAGGTTATTGAATACCGCCGCTATTTACATCAGCATCCGGAATTGTCTTTTCAAGAATATGAGACGAGTCAGTTTATTTATGATGAGATGAGTAAGCTGTCGAATGTGGAGGTTACAAGGCCTACTGAAACATCTGTCTTGGTAAAAATTGAAGGGGGAAAACCGGGTAAGACAATCGGTTTGCGGGCAGATATTGATGCTTTACCTATTCAGGAACAAAGAGATGAATTAGCATTTCAATCGACTGTTGACGGGAAAATGCATGCGTGCGGCCACGATGGGCATACGGCTATTTTAATGGTAGCCACTCAGTTTTTAGCTGAGCACGCAGAAGAAATAGAAGGAACGGTTTACAGCATTTTCCAGCATGCGGAAGAATTGCCCCCTGGTGGAGCTCAAGAAATGGTAGCGACGGGCATTTTTGATGATTTTGACTTTATTTATGGTCACCATTTATTCTCAACGATGCCTCTTGGAACCATTGATATTAAAAGCGGACCAAATACAGGAAATTCAGATTTGTATGAGTTAACGATATACGGTAAAGGTGGCCATGCGGCTTATCCTAATAGCAGTGTGGATCCTATTATTGTGGGCGGAGACATTTTAAACAAAATGCAGACCATCATATCTAGAAAATTGAATCCTTTAAACGCCAGTGTCATTTCCAATACTGTTTTCCAGGCGGGCTCAAGAGACGGACTGAACGTTATTCCGGATACAGCCTTCCTGGGTGGAAGTGTGCGTACAAATGATTCCAAAGACCGTGAAATCATTGCAGAGGAATTTGAGCGGATTGTAAAAGCGAGCTGTGATGCCTACGGTGCGACCTATGATTTAAACTACACTATGGGCTACAGCGCTGTTCAAAATGACGAAAAGACAACGGAGATTGTCAAAAGCATTGCGGAAGAGCTCTTTCCTGATCAGATAGAAGAGTTACCGCCATCTTTAGGAGGAGAAGACTTTTCTGCCTTTTCAGAAATTGTTCCGAGTACCTATATTTGGATAGGAGCAGGAAATGCTGAAAAAGGCTATGATTACCCGCACCATCATCCAAAGTTTGCATTGGACGAGGATAGCTTTTTAACCGGTGTCAAACTCTTTGTCGGAGTAGCAATGAATTACTCGTCGTTAGCAGATAACTAAATCAAAAAAACAGGGTTGTCTTTACCATTCTCTAGAATGTATAGACAGCCCTGTTTCTTTAAGAGCCTGTTCTATTTTTTAAAAAATCTTTTACAGCTTGGACTTCATGACCCCACCAGTAGGGCTTGTAACTGGAAATTCGTTTCACTTGAACTGTTTTATCATTAACAGGAGGTCTTCTGAATGTTGGTTGATTAAGTGTGTTTTCTGGTCGATGTCTTTTGTTAAAGATGCTTGAGTTTGAATTTTATCACTCATGGTTTCAATACTGGTAACGATTTCCAGAACAGATTCTTTTATAGTGTCTAGTATAGTTTCAATTTGCTTAACGGCATCTGCTGTGTTGTGAGAAAGTTTTTGAATTTCTTGGGCAACGACACTGAATCCACGACCGTGTTCACCTGCTTGAGCCGCTTCAATGGATGCATTTAATCCCAGCAAGTTGGTTTGTTCAGATATTTCTTTAATCAAATGGGCGACAGCTTGAGTGGATTCGATATTCTCTCTCGCTTTTTCCGATGAACGAACGGTCACTTTATTTTCGATAGCCAAATCTGAGGCATCCTTGGAAATGTTTTGAATATGTTCAGCCAATTCACTTAATGTATGAGTGAATGAATCCACATTGTGTTCGATACGGTCATTGTCATTTTGACGTCCTCTTTCATAATCGATGTCTCTTAAGACTCCTGCCAATATGAGGGGATGATTCTGCTCGTCACACTGTTTAACAGCTGTTAGACTAAACCATCTCACAGACTCATCTTTCGTTTTCATCTCAAAATGCGTGTTAAACTCCTCTAAGTCAGAGTGATCAAACAGATAAGAATGAAAAGCTTGACGTACTCTTTCCGTGTGCTCTGGAGTGATATGGTTCATCCATGTTTCCACATCTGGTTCAAAATAGTCTGATTCTTCATAGCCTAAAAGGCGTTTGAACTGAGGAGAATACCAGGACGTTTCTCCACTTGACTCCTCAGAGCTCAAGTCGATGCCCCACGCTCCTTCTAGAGTGTTTAGACTGAGATGAAGGGATTGTTCAATCAAATCCAAACGGGACAGCAGGGTAAGTATCTGATCCTGATTCTCTCTGCTTTCATTAAGGTTTCTTAAGGTCCCAATATGACGGTAGGCTTTACCGTCGTCATCTCTTAAAACCTTTGCCCTGACATGAACCCATTCTGCTCTATTATCTTTCGTGAGACTCCGGTATTCAAGATCATAAGGTTCATCGTAATCAAGAAGCTTCTGATACGCTTCGGACACTCTTTCTTTGTCCTCCGCTGCAACAGTTTTTAGCCAACTGTTCAATACATTGGGAAAGTCTCCTTCATCTGTGTATCCTACTTCTTTTCTCATGATGGCATTATATGTATTGGCACTATCTTCAGATAATTCACCGTCTACAATCTCACCGTCCCAGGTCCCTATATTGTTTAAGTCAGTGACTACAGAATGCTTAATAGCCAGTGCCTCGTATTTTTCTTGTTGCAACATCAGCACGTCATTCATGGACTGAATGAGACGGTTGACTTCTTTGTTTTTTGAACCTACCGATAACTGAATAGGGTGTTCTAAGTGTTGAGTGAGTAAGGATTTAGCTTGCTCAAGCTCATAGGTGAGTTCTTTAATTGCTTTGGTCCCTTTTAACACGACATAACCTCCTGCTTAATTAAGTGCTTTCATATTTATATAATCGGCATTCCTGTGACAAGATTAATAAAGGAATGAAACCCTTATCTTTGGTGTGCTTAAATGGAGGGATACTTTGATTGAAACCATTAATAGTGAACGCTATACTGAATAAGTAGTTGCATACTGAAAAAAAAGGGGGGGACAGACCACATGATTAAAAACCGTCGATGGATTAAAGTTGTGGATTTGGTATTAGTTGGAATAGGAATTGGAGCGGTACTCTTTTTATATTTAAACTACTCTGAACAATTAAATACCCCTGTTAAAGATTGGATAGTCGATAATTATTACAGAGTAACAGGTGCGGAAAATGGTGTTACGGCAATTTATCTAAATTTCCGCATGTTTGATACTATCTTTGAAGCGCTGATGCTGCTGGTGTGTATTATGGAAGTCATTAATATATCCGGATCTGGTGGGAAAAAGAGACAGGATAATGTGGAAGAGATAGGATTAGGACATCCAAAAGGATCTGACTTTGTGATCTATCCTATGCGCGTAGTTTATCCCTTATCCTTATTCTACGGGATTTATTTAATTCTTAACGGTCATATTTCTCCCGGAGGCGGCTTCCAAGGAGGGACCGTTTTAGCTACTGTGTTTATTATTCGCTATATCATTTATCCAAAACAACTCATTAATATTGATCAATTAGAAAAACTAGAATTTATGCTTTTTCTGGGCATCATTTTAGTCCCAGCTTTTTCTATATTTATGGAGATACCACTTATTAACCAGCTCTTACCTGATCAAGTGTATCTCATTATTATGAACACCTTAATTGGATTAAAAGTATTTGCCGGGTTTTCTATTATAATAAACTGGTTTATTTACTATGAAGGGGCTGAACAAACAGAAAGCAAACACGAAGAGCATACGTAAAAATCATAAAGGAAAGGAGGACCATTATGCTTTATTGGCTCGTATTATGCCCGATACTTATTGGGGTCGCTCACCTTACTTTTGGAAAAAAAGAATCGAAACGATGGGTTATTGCTGTACAAATAGGTATAGTACTGTATGCAACCTATTTATATTATCGAATGAATCAAGGCGACAGTATTATCAATCATTTGGGTAGTTCCTCTGGACTAGCAGCTATTACGTTAAGTGTGAATGAATTGACAATTGTCTTTATATGGATAACGACCTTGTTGTTTTTAGGCCTGTATATTTATGGATATTTTACTGAGTACTTTGATAATTACACAGGATTTTTATACTTAACACTCGAATCTCTCGTTTTAGTATTATTCTTGACTAATGATTTATTTAATATCTATGTCTTGCTGGAAGTGTCCACTATTATTATTGCTCTTTTGATTACTTCCAACCGTGAAAAGCAAGCCGTATATAATAGCATGATTTACTTATTTGTCACAGTGATCTCATCCTCTTTCTGGCTCTTTGGAACGGGTATGCTTTACCGAACTTACGGCTATTTTGATTTAAATATGATTTCAGAAGTCTTGACTCAAGTAGATAATCCTAGAAGCCTTATTCTTCCTTTCAGCTTTCTGTTATCAGCAGTGAGTACAAAAATTGCATTGTTCCCTTTACACGGCTGGCTGCCTAAAGCTTACAGCGCACCTAGTGCTCCACCGATAGTTCCGGCTGTTTTATCAGGTATATATGAAGCGGCAGGCCTTTATCTGTTTTTACGTGTGGTTACTTTATTTTCCGGTGTGATTCCGATTAATTCTTTCTTACTTGCTATTGGTTTTATTTCTGGGATCTTCGGCTTTATAAGAGCTCTTATTGAAGATGATATTTATATGGTTTTGGCCTACTCTACCATTTCTCAAATTGGATTAATTGTTATTGGGATGGCTACAGGAACAGAAGACGGATTCTGGGGGAGTGTGTATCATATTCTAGCCCATTCTTTATTTAAGTCCACCTTATTCTTAGCAACCGGTGATTTGATTCGTTATTACGGAACCAGAAAAATAAGTGAAATCAAAGGTGTCATGAAAACACTGCCTATAAGTGGGGTGTCTTTTGTCCTTGGCTTGTTAGGACTGACAGGTGCGCCTTTTTTCAATGGAGCCATTTCTAAAAACTTGATTGGCAGTGGGATCTATTCCACTCCTTTATATATTTTGCTAAATGTCATTACTTTAGGTACCGTTTTATACAGCTTTAAATTAATGTCTGTTTTAGTAGGAGACAATCAGCTAAGTAAAGAGGTGCGCGAAAAGGATCAACCCAAAGATTACTATCAATGGATTACTCTATCTTTTGGCCTGTTAACTCTTTTTACAGGACTATTTGGAGAACCTGTTATGTCTTTTCTATACGACTACCAATTAGACATTGCGATGAGTGATCGCCTGCAACATACCCTGACTTACATCTTATTATTGGCCATTGGTTTTTTCCTGTTTTCAAAATACAAAAGCAACAAAAAAGTTCTATTTCGAATCATGGGAATTAATTTATCTTTAATTCGATGATTCGAGCTTTGGTACTATACTTTATTACCTTAGTCGGCTATATGTACTGGATGCTTTAAAATTTTTATTAGGAGGAATAACGGTGAATCATTACGACAAACTGCATACAGGAGAATTATATAATCCAAACGATGAAACGGTTATGAAGGATCAGAGGAAATGCCTATAAAAACTGTATGATTTTAATGCGACGCGCCCGTCAGAAATGGAAAAGAGAGACAGGTTATTGAAAGATATGTTTGCTGAAATAGGAGAGAATTGCTATATCGAACCGCCTCTCCGTGCAAACTGGGGTGGGCACCATGTCCACTTCGGAAAAGGGGTCTATGCCAATTTCAATCTCACATTAGTGGATGATACGCACATTTATATAGGTGACCATGTCATGATTGCTCCTAATGTAACCATCGCCACAGGGACTCACCCAATTTCTCCAGAGTTACGTGAAAAAGGTATTCAGTACAATTTGCCTGTTCACGTTGAAAGAAACGTATGGATTGGCTCGGGAGCACAGATTATGCCAGGAGTAAGAATCGGCGAGAACTCCATCATTGGGGCAGGAAGTGTGGTCACAAAAGATATTCCGGCAAATGTCGTGGCTTTCGGGAATCCATGCCGAGTCATTCGAGACATATCTGAAAAAGACAATCAGTACTATCGCAAAAATATAAAAATCGATTTGAATTAAAGAAAGATCTCTAGTGAATAAACGCTCACTAGAGATTTTTTTGATTTGTAATAATGAATTTCCATTCTTTTGGGTAATAGTATTAATAGGAAGAAAAGAATGGAGTGAAGTTTGGATGGTTTATAAAGAACGAGAAGCACCTTTTCGAATGAGTTTAATGCAGTCATTAAAGAATCGCCTGCCCTTATCTAGAAAAGACAATAAGAAGTTATCAAATGCTATTAAAGGATTTGAAGGAGAATGTTTTTTTGATTCTTTAACAGAGAAACTAACCTGTGATTGCGAAGTATTAAATGATTTACTTTTAGAAGTGAATGATTCTGAATTTCAAATTGATTCGCTAGTAATGACAGGAGAAGGCATTACTTTATACGAAGTAAAAAATTACGAAGGCAACTATATTTACGAAGGCGGAAGTATCCGATTGCTGACTTCTAAGCAAGACTATCTAAATCCGTCAGAACAAACGAATCGAGCAGTTATACTTTTTAAACAATGGCTTGCTCTTCATCATTTCAATTTTAAGGTACAAGCCTACGTGGTATTTGTAAACAAGCATTTTTCGCTATTTCAAGCTCCGGCGGATATAGGAATTTTACTACCGGGGATGCTGGACAAACACTTTGAGCGAGTGAATAACATAACCACTCCTATTGGAAAAGAACATTACCGCTTAGCACAGAAATTATGTGAGCAACATATTTCTAGATCATCTAATATAAAATTGCCTAAGTACAATTATGATAACTTAAAGAAACAGGTGTATTGTAACCAGTGCAGTGGATGGATTAGAAGCATTGGCAGACGAATGAATACATGCCAAAAATGTGGGCATACAGAATTGAATTCAAAAACGATTCTTCGTCATATTCGGGAATTTCAGCTATTATTTCCAAATTGGAAGCTAACCACACCAATTATATACGAGTGGTGTGGGGGATTATTTTCTAAAAAGAGCATCCAATTAGTATTATCTAAAAATTTTAAGGCTTCAGGCGTTAAGCGAGCACGATATTACTATTAAATGGCGAGTATGGAACCCGTTATCGCCTTTCAGAACTTTCACATAAGAGTGAACGTCGATAAGACCGTCTCTTATCACCCTTCAGGACTCGTCAATCAGCGCGAACGTCGATAAAGCCATCCTTTATCGACGTTCAGCTTCAAAAATAATAACGAAGGTCGCTCAAACCAAAACACTCATCAATTAACTAAAAAAAGCACTCTCGAAATTTCTTCGAAAGTGCTTGTCTTTATATTAAACAGCGTATAAAGCTTTGATTTGGTCTTGAGCGGTTTTATTTTCTAAGAAATCATTATAAGTCGTCTCTGCTCGATCGACTACCCCGTTAGGAGTGACTTCAATAATACGGTTAGCAACAGTTTGAATAAACTCACGGTCGTGTGACCCGAATAAAACAGAGCCTTTGAAATCAACTAAACCATTATTCAAAGAAGTAATGGATTCTAAATCTAAGTGGTTCGTTGGATCGTCCATGATTAGAACGTTGGCTTTGCTGAGCATCATCTTCGATAACATGACACGTACTTTTTCTCCACCAGACAAAACAGACACTTCTTTCATAACTTCTTCGCCTGAGAAAAGCATGCGTCCTAAGAAACTTCTTAAGAAAGTATTGTCATTCTCTTCTTTAGAAGCAAATTGTCTTAACCAATCTAAGATAGTCAGAGAATTATTTTCGAATTCTGCAGAAGTATCTTTAGGCAGATAAGAACGAGAGGTTGTAATACCCCAAGTAACCGTTCCTGTATCAGGTTCCATTTCTCCCATAATGATTTTGAATAAAGTCGTGACCGCTAAGTCACTCATACTAGTGAAAGCGACTTTGTCTTCACGAGACAGGGTAAAGGTAATTTTATCTAATACTTTTGTTCCGTCAATCGTTTTAGACACATTCTCTACGCGTAAAACATCATTTCCGATTTCACGCTCAGGGCTGAAACCAACAAATGGGTAACGACGTGAAGACGGCTCGATATCATCTAAAGTAATTTTTTCCAACATTTTTTTACGAGAAGTCGCCTGTTTCGATTTGGACGCGTTCGCACTAAATCGGGCTATAAAAGCTTCTAACTCTTTAATTTTTTCTTCTTTTTTAGCATTTTGGTTCGCTTGTAATTTAGAAGCTAGCTGACTGGACTCTAACCAGAAATCGTAGTTTCCAACAAATAACTTTATTTTTCCAAAGTCGACGTCCACCATATGGGTACAGACTTTATTTAAAAAGTGTCTGTCGTGGGATACCACGATGACTGTATTTTCAAAGTTAATTAAGAAATCTTCTAGCCACGTAATGGAATGAACATCCAGACCGTTTGTCGGCTCATCTAAAAGCAGGACATCGGGCTTACCAAATAAGGCTTGAGCCAATAGGACTTTCACCTTATCTCCAGCAAGCAATTCGCTCATTTTTTGACTATGCAGGTTTTCAGGAATACCTAAGCCTTCTAAAAGAGTAGCGGCTTCTGGTTCAGCTTCCCACCCGTTTAATTCGGCAAATTCGCCTTCTAATTCAGCTGCGCGAATGCCGTCTTCATCAGAAAAGTCTGGTTTAGCATACACCGCATCTTTTTCCTGCATCACTTCAAATAAACGCTTGTGGCCCATAATGACGGTATCAATCACCAATTGGTCCTCGTAGTCAAAATGGTTCTGTTTTAAAACAGCCATGCGTTTGTCTGCTGGCATAGAAACGTCTCCGCTTGTTGGAGAAATTTCACCTGATAAGATTTTTAAGAAGGTGGATTTACCCGCACCGTTTGCACCAATCACACCATAGCAATTATCGTTTGTAAACTTTAAATTAACATCTTCAAATAGTTTTCTGTCTGAAAATAATAAACTAACATCTGTTACTGTAATCATACTATACAAATCCTCGATTCTATTACATTCTAATGACCTGAAAGATCATCACTCCTATTATACGTGCTTTTCACATAAAGTCAGGACTTTTCTGAAAAAAGTTTTAAAATTTAGGCTGAAAGACAAAAATCAGTCAAAAATGTAGTGTTTATTCCTCAAAGGGTCTATATAATAGAATATAAACCAAATGAAAAAGGATGTTTTACGTGACAGAATTACTCAGCACCTTACCCACACTCATTATTATCATTATTCTAATAGGATCATTATACATACTCTCTAAAGCAGCTGACCGTTTAATCGACGAAGCGGTCGCTCTGTCCTTACAGTTCGGCTTGTCTAAAATGGTCGTCGGTGCCACAATCTTATCTGTCGGAACCACATTACCCGAAGTTGCCTCTTCCTTAGCCGCCTCGTTAAGAGGAAATAGCCTGTTCGGATTAGGAAATGCAGTCGGCTCAATCATCACAAATGCCTCACTCATACTCGGCGTAGGGGCTTTAATCGGTCTTATTCCTGTGAAAAAAGAAACCAGACGGACTTTTTTGGTTTTTGCAGGGTCTATGCTGGGATTTATGGGGCTCAGCTTAATAAGTAGTGGGAGTCTTCAAGAAGGCCTATTGCCTCGTTGGAGCGGAGTACTTTTACTCTTGTTAGTGCCTTTTTATATTTGGCAGACGGTCAAAAAGAACCCAAAGGAAATTGAGGAAGAGTTGGAACAAAATCAAATAGAAGAAAAAGCACCTTCTCATTCTCTATCTAAAAGAGTGGTCATCTTGATTGTCAGCTCTCTAGGCGTTACGATAGGAGCCGCTTTACTGGTAGCCAGTGCTGAAATAACAGCAGTTAGAATAGGGATTCCAGACAGTATTATTGCTTCCACATTGGTCGCCTTCGGAACCAGTGTTCCAGAAATATCGACAACCTTAGTAGCCGTCAGGTATGGACATGGAGAAATGGCTATTGGCAATATTTTAGGTGCTAATATGATGAATATCTTACTGGTTATGGGAGCTGTTGCATCGCTCACACCAGGGGGAGTGCTTATTCCAGCTTCTTATATAACGGTCCAATACCCAGCCATTTTAGTCTTGATGGGGCTAATAGGTTTTCCTTTGTTCTTCAAACAGACGAGTCTCATCAACCGCCGACATGGACTCGCATTGGTTATCCTTTACGGGGTGTACTTACTCACTAGCTTTTTAGTATAAATAGAAAGGAGTATGCCGATTGCTGTCGGAATACTCCTTTTCATCTTGAATGATACGTTTCAGTATTTATTCTTTTTCTTCCAACACTTCAAAAATGTTTTTAGCCACGCTTGTATTGTCACTTAAGCCATGCCAGAGCTCACTCTTAGGTCCGAAGGCATAGACATTGACATCTTCTCCCGTATGACCGTCTGTGGTCCAGCCCGTATAAGACCGTTTGTCTACCGCTTTAGAAAGGATAGCCCTGATGCTGCTTGATGGGTTTTCGTTAGATAGAGCAGTTTGGATGGCACTTATTTCTTCAACTTCAAAATCCCATTCTACATACTCTTCTAAAAGGTCTACGACCGTACCTTCATTTACTATTTTTTGAGCAAGAAATTGTGGTGTCCGTTTCATTTGCCGAATCGGTTCGGGATTCCAGTGATTTTCTCCGTCAACTCCCATTGAAAATCCTCCCGTTCCGTGATCGGCTGTAACTAAAACAAGCGTGTCTCCGTCAGCTTCAGCAAAATCAAGGGCGGCTTCAAAAGCCTGTTCAAAATCAGTCATTTCACTCATCATGCTAGAGATATCGTTAGAGTGACCGCCCCAATCGATTTGGCTTCCTTCAACCATTAAAAAGAACCCGTCTTCATCCTTTGAAAGTCTAGATATAGCTGCTTTGGTCATGTCTTTTAATGAAGGGATATCTTCGTCTCTGTCCAGAAACATGGGAAGCCCTTCTTCAGCAAACAGACCTAACAGCAAGTCAGAATCTGAATCCAGTAACTCTTGTTTTGAAGAGACATAAGTATAGCCTCTTTCTTGAAGTTCTGATACAAGGTTTCGGTCTGAACGATTGAAATGTTTTAACCCACCACCCAGTAAAACATCTACTTTCAATTCATTTTTGATTATATCATCCACAGATGCATCTGCAATCTCAGAGTGCCTGTCGCGATCACGGACATGAGTAAAAAAGTTAGCCGGCGTCGCATGAATCACTTCACTTGTGACCACTAACCCAGTAGACATGTCTATAGTCTTTGCAGCTTCTATGACATTGTGCAGCTGCTCTCCGTTTCCATCCACACCTACTGCTGAGTGATAGGTTTTTTCACCCGTCGCCAAAGCCGTCGCTGCAGCGGCTGAATCGGTAATCGTTTCTTTTGTATCCGCTGAATGAGTCATCTGCTGACCGACTAAATGAGGATCAAAGGCGGTCTGCTCTAATTCAGCAGTCGCTGTATCATCCGAATAGTGCCGGTAAGGAGTCATGAGACTCGGACTCATGCCGTCTCCAATAAAAAGAATGATATTTTTAGGTGCCTGAGAATTTTCCGACGCTACATCTGTGTTTGTGACGACTGCTTCTTGTAATGGAGACGCAAACGTCCAAGTGATGATAGTGAAAAGTGCAATGATTAATAATATGACAGTCAGTCCTATTTTTTTAAACATAATCAAGTCACCCTGTTTATTTGTGCAAAAATTGTATCAATTTAAACGAGGGATAGCGACTAAAACTACTCATAAAAAGTGGTGAAAACCAGTTAAATTCTCATTGCCATGTCGTAATGTTCAATATCATAGTCGAGATACTTGTCAGAGATAATTTTGAAACCGAAGGAAGCATAAAAGTCCTTTAAATAAGCTTCTGCTTGTATTTCAATTTCCCGATTAGGGTAATGTGCTCTAGCATAGGCTAACACAGTTTCCAGTAGCTTTCGTCCATTGCCTTCACCGCGTCCTTCTTTAGGAACCAGAACTCTGCCGAATGTTATTTTCCCATCTTTTTCAAATAACCGAGCGTACGCTTTTAATTGACCGCTGTCTTTTTTATAAATATGAACAGCTTCCAAGTCATAGTCATCGACCTCTTGATAGGCTGACGTTTGCTCCACCACAAAAACCTTGATTCTCTCTTTTACGATGTGATGCCATTCTTTAGTATTTAATTCGTTAAATGTTTTAATAGACCACATGGTTCAATGCTCTCCTTTATGTGTCATGATGAATATAAATTAGTATACATCTCAAAATTGAGAAAGTGAAATGAAAAACACATAAAAACAGACGGAAAGACTACTGCTGTAGGGTTTTTATGAAAAACACCCGCTTTTTTTATAGATGTATGATACACTATATAAGGATTAATCATATCAATAGAAAGAAGGAGTATTATGGAGCTTGTTGTAATCGTCCTAAACAAAACAGACGTTTTAGACGAAATATTAACAGCGTTCGTCAATTATGAAGTCACAGGAGCCACTGTTCTGGACAGTAGCGGTTTAGGTCACCTCATATCGAATCGCTTTCCTATGTTCTCAATGTTTGCGGAACTGAAAGAGGAAAGAAAAGCAAACAGCAAAACCATTTTTACAGTAGTAGAAGACGGAGAAGAACGGGCGGAGGTTCTTGAAGCCGTCGAAAGTGTATTAGGAGATATTACTGAACCGGATACGGCTATTTTTTTCAGTTTGCCGGTTAACTTTACAAAAGGAATAGACGATCATCATATATTAGAAGAAGGTTTTTAGAAAATGACATATTCACTTTATATTGCTATCTTATTACTTGTTGGAATGGCCGGTGGGAAAATAGCAAGCAAAGTTGGATTACCCACTGTTTCTGGCTATATTTTAAGTGGATTGATTTTAGGTCCAAGTGTATTAAACCTTATAACAGGTGAAGTATATAACAATTTAGGATTTGTAAATGAACTGGCTTTAGGTATGTTAGCTCTATCAGTCGGAACAGAGCTGCATTATGAGATGTTCAAAAAGTTCGGTAAAAACTTAATGACCATCTCTATAGGTAATGCCGTATTCACCATCATTATAGGGACACTATTAACGTGGTGGATGGGGATGGAAATACAATATGCTCTCATTTTAGGGACACTGGCACTTACTGTTTCGCCCTCAGGTGTGGTAGAAGTTATTAAAGAAAACCGGGCTAAAGGAGAAATGACTCAAAATGTCCTTGGCCTGGTTGCTTTTGATAATTTACTCGCCATATTATCATTTGGTATGATGGTATCCTTTGTCCAATCATTAGGGGGAGACGGCGCTTCAGGAATTACTTTAGTGGGATCTGTCTTACTAGATATTTTCCTAGGTGTTCTCCTTGGAGCGGTTAGTGGATTGTTTGTCTCTTACTTTATTAGAAAGAAAACAACTAATGAAAACTTGCTCGTTTTCATTTTAGCTGCCATTTTATTTAACACCGGTATTGCCTCTATGTTTGGTTTATCGCCTGTATTAGTCAATATTGTCACAGGGATAGCCATTACGAACCTTACCTCTCGAAAAATACTTGTCGCATCCGTGCTGGATCGAATTGAACTACCGGTATTTGTGATTTTCCTGACTCTTGCAGGAGCCCACATTGATTTATCCGTCATTGGAAGAGTCGGATTAGCTGGTTTAGCCTACATCCTTGCTCGGTCAATCGGTAAATATGTCGGATCCTTATTCTTTTCACAGTTTACAAGTTTAGATAAAAAGATCCGCCCCTATATTGGTTTCGGACTCTTTCCACAAGCAGGGATTGCTATTGGATTAGCAACGATTGCGGAACGAAGTATACCGAATGTGTCCGGGGTCATTACAGGAGTTATTTTAGCTGGAGCCGTCTTCTTTGAGATTGCCGGTCCTATCATTGCGGAAAAAGCATTCAAAGCGGCAGGAGAAACACACCATTCTCGCCCTGAAGAACGACCTAAAAAAACAAAATAAACTGATAAAATAGATGCAAGGACACACTTTAAAGTGAAGCTTACGTTGAGCTTTATATTAAAGTGTGTTTTTTGCTAGGTCGAACACTACATTTTATTCACTTTTAAAGCTTTTTAATCTTAACTTACCATTGTATTTAAAGCCTTTTTGGTTTAAAGTGGAGAGAGGGATTTTGTGAAACAAAAAGACTGTTTCACGACTCTTAAAAGAAAGGATTTTGAAGGATGACTCCAGAAGAATTTCAAGCAGAACTGACTAAAAGAGACATTCCTATCTCAGAAGAAAAGATGCGTCAATTTGAACGCTACCTCGACCTATTAAGAGAGTGGAATGAAAAAATCAATTTAACAGCTATTACAGAAAGAGAAGAAGCGTATTTAAAACATTTTTATGATTCATTAACAGCCGGTTTGTATGTAGATTTTAACAAAGGGGTCCACAGCCTATGCGATGTTGGCTCAGGTGCTGGGTTTCCTAGTATCCCCCTAAAAATAATCTACCCTAACTTAAAGATTACCATAGTCGATTCGTTGAAAAAGCGAATTGGCTTTTTAGAGACATTGGTTAAAGAATTGGGCCTTGAAGACGTGCATTTATATCACGATCGAGCCGAGACCTTTGGACAGAACAAAGAATTCAGAGCCTCTTTTGATTATGTGACCGCCAGAGCAGTCGCCAGAATGAGTGTATTATCCGAATTATGCCTACCGTTATTGAAAAAGGACGGGACGTTTATTGCTATGAAAGCAGCTCATGCTCCAGAAGAACTAGAAGATGCTAAGCGTGCAATCGGCTTGTTGGGTGGAAAAGTAAGAGAAACCCATTCTTTTGACTTGCCCGAAGAAGCAGGCGAAAGACACATTATTTTAATTGATAAGAAGAAAGAAACACCCAATAAATACCCGAGAAAGCCAGGAACTCCTAATAAGAGCCCACTGGTATAAACCAAACAAGAGAATGATTGGAGGATCAGTATGGCACAAATCATTGCAGTCGCAAACCAAAAAGGTGGGGTTGGAAAAACAACGACAACCGTCAATTTGGGCGCTTCACTTGCTTATGTTGGAAAAAAAGTGTTGTTGATAGATATGGATGCTCAAGGAAATGCGACGAGTGGCTTAGGTGTGCGCAAAGGTGAAGTAGACAAAGATATTTATGATGTCCTGATAAATGAAGTACCTCTGAATGAAGTGATTCAATCTACCAGCCGCGAAAATTTAAGTCTCGTTCCTGCAACAATTCAGTTGGCCGGAGCAGAAGTTGAATTGACCAGTTTAATGGCTAGAGAAACCCGTTTAAAAAGAGCCGTTGAAACAGTCGTTGATGACTATGACTATATATTAATTGATTGTCCCCCTTCGCTAGGACATTTAACCATCAATGCCTTTACGGCAAGTGATTCCGTCCTTATACCGGTTCAATGTGAGTACTATGCCCTAGAAGGATTAAGTCAGTTATTAAATACCATTCGATTAGTACAAAAGCACTTTAATAAAGATTTGCGTGTGGAAGGTGTGCTGTTAACCATGCTCGATGCCCGTACGAATTTAGGCTTTGAAGTCGTGAATGAAGTGAAGAAGTACTTTAGAGAAAAAGTCTATGACACCATTATCCCACGAAATATTCGTTTGTCCGAAGCGCCAAGTTATGGCTTGTCTATTATTGATTATGACTTGCGTTCTAAAGGGGCAGAAGTGTATCAGGAATTAGCAAAGGAAGTGTTGGCTAATGGCTAATAACAAAAGAAAAGGGCTAGGCCGTGGAATAGATGCCTTGTTCGATGTCCCTGACTTTGAAAAAGAAATTGATCAAAACGAAGAAAAAGTAGAATTGATTGAATTAACAAGTATTCGACCGAACCCTTATCAGCCCCGCAGACACTTTGATGAAGACGCGTTGAAAGAATTGGCTGCTTCTATCGCCTTATCAGGTGTATTACAGCCAATTATTTTAAGAAAATCATCTGTTAAAGGCTATGAAATCATTGCTGGAGAAAGACGGTTCAGAGCGTCAAAATTAGCCGACAAAGACAGAATCCCTGCTATCGTCCGAGAACTGGACGAAGAAGTGATGATGCAGATGGCTATCGTTGAAAACCTGCAGCGTGAAGACTTAACGTCATTGGAAGAAGCGGAAGCTTATAATATGATGATGGACAAATTATCTATGACACAGGAAATGGTCGCAGAAAAATTAGGTAAAAGCCGATCTTATATTGCTAACCACCTGCGCCTGCTTTCTTTACCAGAAGAAGTCAAACAGATGGTACAAGAAGGCGCCTTATCTAATGGTCAAGCCCGAACACTGCTTGGCTTAAAGGATAAAGTTAAAATTATCAAACTGGCCAGACGAGCCGTTAAGGAACGGTTAACGGTCAGACAATTAGAGTTTTTAGTGTCTGAAGCGAATCAGCAGCAACCGAAAGAAGACAAGAAAAAAGAAGAAGCACCAGAAAAATCGATTTATATTCGTAAGTCTGAAGAATTATTGACAGACAAATTCGGGACCAGTGTGGTCATTCGCGAAAAAGGAGAAAAAGGAAAGATTGAAATTGAATATGTTTCTCCCGATGATCTGAACCGGATTTTAGAAGAGCTTGATATTGATTTAAATTAATAGGGAGGTTATCTCATATGAGCAAATCCTTTGATTTACATGATGTCGTAGAAATGAAAAAAGCCCACCCATGTGGCACAAACCGATGGGAAATTATTCGTATGGGTGCTGATATTCGAATCAGATGTACAGGATGCAATCATTTGGTACTCATGCCTCGCAGAGAATTTGAAAGAAAAATGAAAAAAGTTATCGAATCGAAAAATGAAAACTAAGATATTTTAGAAATAGAAAGGTGAGCAATTAAATGGCTCTAACAGCAGGAATCGTTGGTTTGCCCAACGTTGGAAAATCAACATTATTTAATGCTATTACAAAAGCAGGAGCAGAGGCTGCTAACTATCCTTTTGCTACCATAGATCCAAACGTCGGAGTCGTTGAAGTACCGGATGACCGTCTGAACCGTTTGGCCGAATTGGTTAAACCGCAGAGAGTGCTTCCGACAACCTTCGAATTTACAGATATTGCCGGTATTGTAAAAGGAGCCAGCAAAGGGGAGGGCTTAGGAAATAAGTTTCTAGCCAATATTAGAGAAGTGGATGCTATTTGTCATGTCGTCCGCTGCTTTGAAGATGACAACATTACCCACGTAGCTGGTCAGGTAAATCCCGCAGAGGATATTGAAACCATCAATTTGGAATTAGCTTTAGCTGACTTGGAAGCCGTTGACAAGCGAATAGAAAAGGTTAGAAAACAGGCAAAAACAAAAGATAAAGAAGCCTTAGCTATGCTAGCTGTATTAGAAAGAATTCAGCCAGTCTTAGAAGAAGGGAAACCGGTAAGAATGCTCGACTTTACAGAAGACGAGCTACCCATTGTCCGTTCTTTATTCTTATTAACCAGTAAGCCTGTTTTGTATGTCGCCAACGTATCGGAAGATGAAATAGCTGATCCGGAAAGCAATCAGCACCTGCAAACAGTCAAAGCGATTGCAGCAGAAGAAAATGCTGAAGTCGTGGCTATTTCGGCAGCGATTGAAGAAGAAATTGCCGAACTCGATGATGAAGAAAAAGAGTTATTCCTTGAAGATTTAGGTGTCACTGAACCTGGTCTAAACAAACTTATCCGTATTTCCTATGACTTACTTGGTTTAGCGACTTTCTTTACAGCAGGAGAAAAAGAAGTGCGTGCCTGGACTTTCAAAAAGGGAATGAAAGCTCCTCAAACGGCTGGAGTCATTCATAGTGATTTCGAAAAAGGCTTTATTCGAGCTGAAACTATTTCATTTGAAGATTATGATAAACTCGGCAGTGAAAAAGCGGCACGTGAAGCTGGGAAACTAAGATCAGAAGGAAAAGACTATGTCGTTCAAGACGGCGATGTTATCTTATTCCGCTTCAACGTGTAGAAGAGAGGATTGAAAGAATGTCTAAACAAAACGAAACGGTTGAACCAACACAAACTCTCGATGATAAAAGACGAGAAAATGAAGCCTTGTTTGCCCAGTTAACAAATAAAAATAAAGATTATATGGTTAAATTGAATCGTCAATTAGACGAGGGCGGCATGTTGGAAGAACAAAAAACAGAAATTTTTAATGATATGTTGAAAAATATTGTAGCTGAACAAGCCAATCATATAACGGCCCGCAAAATTTACGGGACATCAACAGATCAAGCTATTTATTTACTAGAAGGAAAAAGAGAGGCGACTGCTGAAGCGGGTGAGCGCTCTGAATCCTGGAAAATCTATTTAGACGGAGCCCTTCTTTTAGGAGGAATGTTCTCAATTATTACAGGTATTTCTTACTTTACAGGAAATCAGGAAGCAGGATTGGGACTGATTACGCTACTCCTTAACTTCTTATTGGGTGGATTAGCCGTTATGGTCATTACAAAATATGCTCCGACCCCAGGAGTCAAAGGGGGATTCTTTAAATACATTCTAGCCACCACGGTAACAATGGTAGGGTGGATTGTATTAATGGCCTTCGGGACCGCACTGATTCCACCAGCACTGAACCCCGTACTGCCGGGACCATACACCCTGGCCATCGGATTACTCGCGTTCTTAGCTAAATGGTACTTGAAGAAAAAACTCAATATCAAAGGAACACTTATTTAAATAAAACCTTTCAACAAAAACCTTTTACATTCGAGCACAGGCTGGGTGTGGAAGGTTTTTTTCTGTTTTATCTCCCTCCCCTTTATAGATATTAACCTTGGAGTCGTATAAAAGTATTTAATGGACAGGTGAAGAGTAAAAAAAGACTTACCGGTCTAATATAAGGGTTTTATACGACCTTATGCCTCTAAAACGAGTCTTTTTAGTCTTATATACAGAAAAAATTATGCTTATCCGAATGCTATTTACCCTAAAGCATTACTGAAAAGGGTGAAAGGGTACATAGAAGAGCTCTATCTGCACTAAAGTCAAAACTAAATAGCCGATATGTCACATAGGAGGCCTCTATGTGACCTTTTTTTCTTATTTAACCAATACTTAGGACACATAGAAAATAAAAAGGACCTAATCTTGATATGAGTCAATTCAATAAAGCTAAAAGACTCTTATACTCAGATTAGAAAGTTAGGAAAGGCGCTGAAAAAGCGACTAAAAAAAAGATACAAACTTGATACCGGTCAATTCTTAAAAACCAAATACTTTCTATACTATAGTTAACCAATCAACAAAAGGAGGAAAAAAACATGCAAAGAGCTATACTCAGTAAGAAAAATCAAATAACCGTAATCAGTGGTATTTTAATCGTTTTAGGATTCTTTAGCCGATTCGCACTCGATAATATGGCAGGGTTCAACATTGCCTTTATCATCGCTTCCCTATTAGGTGCAGCACCCATAGCGATTCAAGCCTACCAAGCGGTAAAAGTAAAAGTCATCAGTATCGATGTCTTAGTCACAATCGCTGTAATCGGCGCATTCCTGATTCAGAACTTTGAAGAATCAGCCATTGTCACTTTCTTATTTCTATTTGGAGCGTATCTAGAACAGCGCACGCTCAATCAAACCCGATCAGCTATTAAAGAGTTAACAGAACTAGCACCTGAAAGTGCCATGCGACAAATGGAAAATGGAGAATTTGAAGAAGTAGATGTCGATGATGTCGATGAAGGAGATATTTTACTCGTTAAAACAGGTGCAAAAGTCCCGGTAGACGGAACCGTTCTTACAGGAGAAGGTTATATCAACGAAGCCAGTATCACCGGTGAAGCCGAACCGGTCACCAAAGAAAAAGACTCAGGTGTGTATGCCGGAACCATTCTAGAAAATGGAACCATTCAAATCCGCGCCGATCGTGTCGGAGAAGACACCACCTTTGGCAAAATAATAGAACTGGTAGAAGAAGCACAAGACTCAAAATCAGAAGCCGAGCGGTTCATTGACCGGTTTTCAAAATGGTACACGCCGGCTGTATTAGTTTTAGCCTTTATTGTCTGGATCGTTTCTCAAAATGTCGAATTAGCCATAACCATTTTGGTATTAGGCTGTCCAGGGGCCTTAGTTATAGGAGTCCCGGTCTCAAACGTCGCTGGTATAGGGAATGGAGCTCGCAACGGTGTCTTACTCAAAGGAAGTGAAGTCATCCACGACTTCAGCCACGTAGACACGATTGTCTTTGATAAAACAGGCACATTAACTATTGGAAATCCAGAAGTAGGCGCAAAAGAATACTACGGAGAAAATACCGAGGAAGTTTTAGGCTACTTGGCGAGTGTCGAGCGCGAATCCGATCATCCTCTAGCTAAAGCCATTATCAAAAATATTGGAGACACCACACTTTCACCCGTCGAAGAAACAGAAGTCGTCAAAGGGGGAGGCATAGTGGCTACAGTGAATGGACACCGAGTCGCTGTAGGGAACGTCGCTTTAATGGAAAAAGAACAGGTCACATTAACTCAAAAAGCTCAAAGAGATGTGAAGCAGTTCGAGAAAAACGGGAACTCACTGGTACTCACAGCGGTTGACGGAGAGTTGAAAGTTCTGATGGGAATCCGTGACCAAATTCGTCCAGGTGTGAAAGAAGACCTGCAAAAATTAAAAGACTTAGGAGTCAAAAACCTCGTCGTACTTTCCGGTGATAACCAGGGAACCGTAGACTTAGTAGCGAGCGAATTAGGCTTAACAGATGCTCACGGTCATATGTTGCCGGAAGATAAAGCTGCTCATATAGAAAAATTGCAAAAAGAAGGTCAGATTGTTGCCTTTGTAGGGGACGGCGTAAACGATAGCCCATCCCTAGCCCTCGCTGACATCGGCATTGCGATGGGAAGCGGAACAGACGTCGCCATTGAAACATCTGATGTGGTTTTAATGAACTCAGACATGAGCCGTCTCCCGCATGCTTTAGGGCTCACAAAATCCACAGCCAATAATATGGTTCAAAATATTGTCATAGCCGTAGGAGTCGTCCTTATCCTTCTAGCCAGTCTCCTATTCGGGGAATGGATGAACATGTCCATCGGTATGCTGGTTCATGAAGCCAGTATTCTAGTTGTTATCTTTAACGCGATGAGACTCCTTCGCTACCGACGAAAAGGCGAACGTTACAAGGTAAAAAGAGACGACCTCGAAAAAGAGAAGAAAGTAGAATTAGCTTAAAAGTTGACGCTCGTCAATTTTTGTAGCCCATATACCCGCTATACTAAAATTAACCAAAGAGAAGGAGAGAGATAAAATGTATAATGCCACTATTCGTTTAGAAACCTTAGCATGTCCCTCATGTATGCAAAAAATAGAAAGTGCAGTAAAAGGATTGAAGGGTGTCGACAAAGACAGTGTGAAAGTTTTGTTCAACTCAAGTAAAGTAAAAACCACTTTCGATGCAGACGCCATTGCCATAAAAGACATTGAAAAAGCGATTGAGGATCTAGGTTACCCAGTGATTAAATCAAGAATTAAAGAGGCTTAAGAGAAAAGGAGAATAGCATGACTGCAATCAAAGACTATATAAAAGAAAATGACGAAAAGTTGGACTTGTTTACCACTGCCATTACTCGGGCTCATGGAAAGAACCACCCAGAGGCCTTTGATGTGCGCGAGATTTATACAGACATTCAAAACAAAACAGAAGAATCGGAGCATCCCAACTTAGATACAGAATTTTCAAAGCTAAGAAAAGTAACGAATGATTATACTATTCCAGACGACGTATGTGAGACCTACGCAGCAGTCTACACTATGTTATCTGAAGCAGACAAAACGTATCAATTATAAATTGAAAAAACCAGCATCCACTGATGGGTGCTGGTTTTTTGAATGCTTGTCTGACTAAGTGTGAGGCTGCACAAAGAATGCAACAGAAGAATGAGGTTAGCCAGTAATAAATCTCATCTATCGATATCCTTCAAAAAAATATATCAGTGAATACACTCCTTTACAAAAAATACCCCGTGGGGTATAATGCGTTTGAATGAACAAAAAAACCAGGAGGATGTCATGTTATTCAAAAGAATCCCAACAGTTTCTACTAAAGAGTTAGAAAGAAGACTTCCAGAAAAACCTACTATAATTGATGTCAGAGAACCGGTTGAATTTAGAGGAGGACATATACCAGGTGCTAAAAATGTGCCTTTAGCTAAGATCTCTACTTTTAATCCTAAAGGGAATGTATATGTCATTTGTCAGTCAGGTATGCGCAGCAAGAGAGCAGCGAAGCAGTTAATGAAAAAGGGCCACGATGTGGTAAATGTCCGCGGGGGTATGATGGCGTGGGCGGGAGCAAAAAGAGGAGGAAAATTATAATGAGAATTGTTATTGTCGGTGGTGTTGCTGGAGGCATGTCAGCTGCTACACGATTAAGAAGATTAAATGAGGATGCTGAAATTATTATATTGGAAAAAGGTCCCTATGTATCTTTTGCAAATTGTGGGTTACCGTATTATATTGCTGGAGACATCACGGAGAGAGAAAAACTTTTAGTTCAAACACCAGAGGCGCTACATGACCGCTTCAATTTAGATGTCAGACCCAATAGTGAAGCGCTATCCATTCATGCAAAAAAGAAAGAAATTCGAGTTAAAACTTTGGAAGAAGAGTATACTTTAACCTATGATAAATTATTACTCTCGCCTGGTGCTAAGCCATTTATTCCTCCAGCAAAAGGGTTACAAGAAGCAGAGAATGTCTTTACTTTAAGATCTGTACCGGATATGGATAAAATTTCTGACTATATGGATAACCATCAACCTAAACAAGCGGTGGTCATAGGAGCTGGCTTTATTGGTTTGGAAATGGCAGAAAGTTTAGCTAAGCGCGGGGCTGAAGTGACAATTTTAGAAAAAGCTCCTCATATTTTACCTCCATTCGATGTAGAAATGGCCGCATATGTGAATAAAGAGCTAAAAGAAAAAGGTGTAAAACTGTATACCGGACTAGCCGCTGAATCTTTTGAAGATAAAGGCCAAGTGGTTGTACTCGAAAATGGCGTGCGCTTGAATAGTGACATCACTTTAATGTCGGTCGGAGTTAAACCTGAAACGGCTTTGGCTTTAACAGCTGACATCGAACTAGGTGAACGTGGCGGTATTTTAGTGGATGAACATTACGAAACGAGTCAAAAAGATATCTACGCAGTCGGTGATGCCATTGAAGTGAAGCAGCAAATCAATGGAGAGTCTACCATGATTGCACTCGCTTCTCCTGCAAATCGACAAGGCAGACAGGCAGCAGATGTGATGAACGGATTAGATAGAAAAAATAAAGGAAGTATCGGGACAGCCATCGTCCGCGTTTTTGACTTGGCTGCTGCGTCAACAGGTTTGAATGAACGTCAACTGCAAGCATCAGGCGACACCTATGATGTGATTCACATTCAAGGTAAAAGTCACGCAGGATATTATCCTGGTGCTAAAACCATCGTATTAAAATTGATATTCAATCCAACGACTGGTAAAATTTATGGAGCTCAAGCTGTAGGAGAAGATGGTGTAGATAAGCGGATTGACGTTCTGGCTACAGCTATTAAAGCCGGGTTAACAATTGCTGATTTACCAGAACTGGAATTCACTTATGCTCCTCCTTTCGGTTCCGCTAAAGACCCTGTTAACATGGCCGGTTATGCCGCACTGAATATCATGGAAGGCATGAGTGAAACCATTCAATGGCATCAATTAGAAGATAAACAAGCTGAAGGACATGTGTTATTAGACGTTCGAAGCGAAGAAGAACTGAAGAACTTAGGAAAATTGAAAGATTCAATCAATATCCCATTAAATGACTTAAGAGATCGATTATCTGAGTTACCAAAGGATAAGCCTATTATCGTGAGCTGTCAAAGTGGTCAACGGAGCTATATAGCAGAAAGAATCTTAAAACAATCAGGCTTTGAAGCAAGAAACTTAGACGGAGCATTTGCTTTATATTCAACAGTTAATCCAGAAAAGGTGATAAAATAATGTATAACTCAATATCGATGCCGGAATTTGAACAAAAATGGAAAAAGGAAAAAGTTAATCTCATAGATGTACGAGAAACGAACGAATGGGAAAACGGTCATTTAAAAGGGGCGATTCTTATTCCTTTAAGTGAGTTCCATACTGAGAAAGAAAAGCTAGACAAAAATCAAGAATACTTCGTCATGTGTCATTCTGGCGGTCGATCGGCTATAGCTTGTGAGCAGCTATCTCAAGAAGGATATAAAGTAACCAATGTCATGGGAGGTATTTCTGCCTGGAAAGGAGAACTAGAATAGTGCAATATGATAAAAAAATAGTGAATCGTATTAGACGTTCCGATGGTCAGTTACATGGAGTTATAAAAATGATGGAAGAAGAAAAAGAATGTAGAGAGGTCGTCACTCAATTATCAGCTGTACGGTCTAGTATTGACCGGGCCATCAGTCTAATCGTGGCAAACAATCTAGTCGAATGTGTTCAAGAAGAGATTGATAAAGATGGAACAGGAGAAGAAAGTGTTCAAAAAGCGATCGAATTACTGATGAAAAGCCGATAAAATTAAGAGGTGAGCCTGATTTTTTTGCCGTACTAGGAAACCCCAGAATGACTGGGGTTTTTCATGCCTAGAAAATTAACTCATGCGTATTAATTTTAATTTGACTGATGTGAGATATAATGAACCTACAGGGGTGCTTATGAATAAAGCAGTTAGTCAGCTAAAACCTCTCGGCTATCAGTAGCTTGTAAAAAGGGAGATGAAGAGGCACATAAAAAGATAAAAAGGAGGCAAAGCAGATGTTCGAAAGATGGGTATTGATTAGAAAAGATACGCAAGAAGTAGTTATGGAAGGGCCTTTAAAAGACATACTTGAAAAACTGGGGGTGGATTCCCAGGAGGACATACCTACTAAATATGAACTTAAAGGGGCTCAACCCGACCGTCCAACTATAAATGGATAAGTACTGGCGTTTCGCTCTATAGCGGAACGCTTTTTTCATAAAAATAAGAAGGGACTTCGCATAGCCACAATCTCTTGTGATATAATAATGAATATTAATGAGTATTTTCTAATAAACCAACACTGGAGGAGTTTATATGACAGAAAACACGACAACACAATTAATTCAGAAAGTCGCAGACTATTTGAAAGAAGTAGATACAGAATCTCTGTCTGACTGGGGAGAGGAAAGAAATGACTTCATTCAAATGGGGGGAGACTACTTAAAAGGCGTGGATAAAGTGATTTCAGGTGATTTGCGCATCATAAAAGATGACGGCTCTGTCGGAACCTATCCCGCTTTCCGCGTGCAGCATAACAATGTGGCCGGGTATTATAAAGGAGGCATTCGCTTCAGCACAGGCGTTCATCAGTCTGAAGTCGAAACCTTATCGATGTTAATGACGTTAAAAAACGCTCTCCATGACTTACCCTATGGCGGTGGAAAAGGCGGCGTCCATATTGATGTGCGTCAGCATTCGAAACGCGAATTAATGGAAGTCAGTAAAGCTTACGTACGGTTACTTCAAAATGACATTGGTCCTTATAGAGACATACCCGCTCCCGATGTCGGGTCAGGTGCAGAAGTCATGGACTGGATGACCGAAGAATACAAAGCGCTGCATCCGAAAGAACCGTTTATCAATACCTTTACCGGAAAAAGCATTGCTAACGGGGGCGCTCAAGGACGAGCCGAGTCCACCGGTATTGGCACCTTTACCAGTTATTTTTACCTAGTCGAAGCGGTAATGAACGGCACTCTTCCAGTGAATGAGGAACACGCAGAGAAAAAGGAAAGAATAAAAGAAATAGCCAGCAAAGAAGAACCGATATCTGTAGCTATCCAAGGCTTTGGGAACTTGAGTCGCGCAGCCGCCATGGAAGCAGAGAGATGTGAGACTCCTCATCGTGTGGTAGCTGTATCGGATAGCCGTTCGACTGTTTATTCTAAAGCCGGACTTCCGGTTGAACCCTTAGCGTCCTTTAAAATGAAGCATGACAGACTGCCCAATGAAGAAGAGCTAAAAGAATTAGAAATAGAAGCAGAGGTATTGGATCCCAAAGAGGTCTTAACTTTAGACTGTGATGTGCTTATTTTAGGAGCCATTGAAGATCAAATCACAGCGGAAAACCAAGCGGACATTCAAGCGACTATTTTAGTGGAAGGGGCTAACGGTCCGATTAATCAGGACGCGGATGCTTACCTGGAATCAAAAGGAAAAGTCATTATCCCTGATGTTCTGGCTAATGCAGGGGGAGTAACCGTTTCTTACTTTGAGTGGATTCAAGGAACCACGAATGAAGTGAAATCTAAAACAGATATTTTAAATGACATGAACAGCCGGATGAAGGATGTGAGTCATAGAGTCTATACGGCTTATTTCAATTCGGAAAATGGCGAAACCATGCGCTTTTTATGCTACAAATTAGCTTTCGTACGTCTCATAGATTTAATGAAACGAACCGGTAAACTAATGTAAATAGTGAGGTGAACACGGATGAAAAAAGTGCTGATAACAGGCGCATCCGGTCGAATTGGCTCACGTCTTATTCCCTATCTGAAAGAGGACTATTCATTAGTTTTAGCGGATAAAGACGTCTCTTCCTTAACAGATTGGAATGCTGACACGATGACAGTTCATTCCTTAGATATAGTGAACAAAGAAGAATGCGAAAGAGTGTGTGACGGAGTGGATGTGGTCATTCATCTCGCAGGCAATCCCTCGCCATCTACGCCTTATGATGAAGTCAAAACCGTCAATATGGACGGAACTTACAACATGATGGCAGCCGCAAAAGAAGCAGGTGTCACACGCTTTGTGTTTGCCAGCAGCATTCATGCGGTAAAAGGCTATCCAGAAGATGTCCAAGTCAAAACAGACAGCCCGGTCCGTCCTTTGGATTTATATGGTGTTGGAAAAGTATTTGGAGAAGCATTAGGAAATTACTTTGCCTACCAAGAGGGAATGGAAGTCATAGCTATTCGAATTGGGGGACATATGTCTATAGAGTTAGGCATAAAGGCTGGCAAGCAGCCAAAAAAAGATCAACGGAGCTCTTATATTAGCGAACGCGATATGAATCAGCTCATAAAACGGTGTATAGAAGCTGAACTCGACGAACCCTTCCTACTGGTACACGGCATTTCCGATAACGAATATAACTATTTAGATTTATCAGATACAAAGAAAAAATTAGGATACAGGCCTGAAGACGATGGGTTTAGAGTGTTTGAAACCTATCAATAGAACATTTATAGAAAAAAGAGCCCTGCGCTAACAGGACTCTAATACAAGTCGTTAAAGACGGTGACTGATTTTACAGCAATAGAAAACAACCGCAACCTGTCAAAGTTGAGCGGTTATTTTCTATTGTCTTTTTTATGAAGTAGGGATGTGAGCTTTCTTAAGCGCCTGTTTCACTTTATGCATGACCAGAGCTTGGTCACCCGGACGCTCTAAATTAATTTCATCAATATCAATCACGAGAGTGTCGCTTTTATCATAAGAAGCGAACCAATCATCGTAGCGACTATGCAAACGCGTATAGTAGTCCAGTAAACCTGGGTTATCCTCAACCTGCTCATAAGGTCTGCCGCGCTTTTTAATTCTCTTTAAATGAGTGTCCAACGAGCCTCTTAAATAAATCAGTAAATCCGGCCCTTTCTTAGGCATCCCATCGATTTCTTCCATCATATTATCCAACAAGTCCGTATACAGTTCCATTTCAGCGCTGCTCATATTCCCTTGTTCATAGTTGATACGAGTGAATAAAGCATCTTCATATATAGAACGATCTAAAACGTTATGTCTGTGCACCAAAGCTTGCTTAATACTTCTAAAACGTGTATTTAAAAAGAAAATTTGTAAAGAAAAGGCCCATCTCTTTGGGTCATCATAAAATTTCTCTAAAAGGGCATTGTTTTTTACTTGTTCATAAAAAGCAGTACTATTTAATTCTTTTGATATTAGAGTGGTGTATGTACTTTTACCGGCTCCTATCATTCCAGCTAAAACGATCACTGACATTTGATCTCCTTCCAATTCAACTAAATTTTCAACTCTTCTATCATACCATAGAAATGAACAGTGAAGCATAAAAAGTATGACTATTTATAGGGCCAGACTCCTCCTGTTTGTTTTAAAATTAGGGAAGGGGTAAACTGAAAGGGAAGATAAAAACTGAAGGAGAGTAGATAGTATGCTATACCCGATTGTCACAGAAACCCGTCAAGTCATTGATTTAAACGGCATCTGGTCCTTTTACTTAGATGATGAGACAGAAGAAGTGGATGTCACTCAGCCACTAGAAACAGACGACGTGATAGCTGTTCCCGGTTCTTATAATGACCAGGCCGTACTGTCAGCCATTCGTAATCATGCTGGATCCGTCTGGTACGAACGCGACTTTATCATACCCAACACCCTGCACGACGAACGACTCGTCTTGCGCTTCGGATCAGCCACTCATCAGGCTACTGTTTATGTCAATGGCCAGAAAGTCGTCGAACACAAAGGGGGATTCATGCCTTTTGAAGCAGACATTAACGACGCTGTTCAAACAGGAAAAAACCGTCTCTTAGTAGAAGTCAGCAGCCTCCTTGATCACACGACCCTGCCCGTAGGAAACTACTCAGAAACGACCGACGAAAACGGCACAATCAAACGTCAAGTGGATGAAAACTTTGATTTCTTTAACTACGCCGGCTTACAGAACTATCAAGCGTGAAAGCCCACGGTTTTAATCGTGGGATGAGAGCGTACATTGAGATAAGTGCCTGCTTGGTTTGTCTTCTTTTTATTTTAAAATCAAGTATACATTTCTCTAGCCTTTCCGTTGACGGAGTGATATAATTAAATAAAAGAACATACGTTCGTTTGCAGGAGAGAGGTGAAGCGAGTGAAAAAAGAACAGACCGATACCTGTGTTAAAGTACTCAAAGTAAAATTAAAGCCGACTAAAGAACAAGCAGCTGAATTGACCCGGCTATCCAAAGAGTATATTTATCACGCCAA
>NZ_BAAACW010000127.1:0-4653 GCF_039521845.1 Alkalibacterium iburiense | reverse complement strand
GGCAAGTGTTTTTTTGTTTTTTCTTGATATAACAACCATTGTAAGCAATTATTAAAAGAAAGTATTGACACTAACCTTGAGAAGGAAGGAGAGAAACGGATGAAAAAGAAACTATTTGCCGTTGGTGATATTCATGGTCAGATTACTCAATTTAAAAAGCTCCTTACTTACTGGAATGAGGAAGAAGAGCAACTGCTATTGATAGGTGACTTAGGTGATCGTGGAGAAAATCCAAGAGCTTGCTTTGAGTTAGCTAGAGATTTGGTGGAAAATAAAAAGGCTATCTGTTTGCGTGGGAATCATGAAGACATGTTTATTAATTTTCTAAAAACACCACAGCATTCAGCCCCGCTGTTTGACATGAATGGGGGAATGGTAACGATTCAAACCTTCTTAGACCATGAAGAAGAAAAGTATGATGCAGTAGAATTAGCCAGAAGTATACAAACCAAGCATCCTTGGTTAAAACCTTTTTTACTCTCCCTCCCCTTAAAATATGAATGGGAAAAATATGTTTTTACTCATGCAGGAGTTAACTTAACCCTTCCAGATTGGAGAAACTCGTCTGATCGAGATTTTGTGTGGATTAGAGAGGGGTTTTACGATCAACCGAATCACACGGATAAAGTCTTTGTTTTTGGTCATACAGTGACAGCGACACTTCATGAAGACCAATCCAGTACGGATATTTGGAAAACAAAAGACGGCAAAATCGGAATAGACGGAGGAGCTGTTTATGGAGGCACTCTTCATGGTGTCGTATTTGATAATGAAGGCATAGTCAACCATTACAAAGTGGACAATAAAGGGTATGCTTATTCAGAAACCTTAAGGAAAGGATAAAAGAATGAATGAGAATTGGAACGATATCTGATTTACACATTGATCGAAACAGTCAGTATCTGAATCACGGGGAGAGCTTTGAAATTTCACTTTCCGCTCTTATACAAGAAAAAGACATCGACTTGCTACTCATTGCTGGAGATGTGTCCAATCATTACCTTGAAACAGATGCTTTCTTAAAAAAAACCTCTGAACAGTCAGGAATTCCTATACTATTTGTTCCGGGGAATCATGATTATTGGGCTAAAGATCACGGGATAAAAGACACAGCTGAGGTCGATGCATATTTCAAGAAGCAAGAGTACTCCTTAGTCAACCGACCCTATATCATTAATGACAAGTGGGCCATAGTAGGGACGCCCGGCTGGTATGATTACGGCTATGCCAACCATGAGATGTATACGAAGGAAAAGTTTGAAAAGAAACAATACAGTTTTGCCACATGGAACGACAAGCATTATGTTGATTGGGGGATGACTGATCAGGAAGTGAGCCAACGCATGCTGGAACAACTGACGAGTGATTTAAAGAAAGTCGGACAGCGCCAGGTCATCTTAATGACTCATGTAGCCACCCATCCAGAATTTGTTATACCCTTGCCTCATCGCGTCTATGATTATGCGAATGCCTTTTTAGGGGCCAAGTCCTACGAGCAACTCTATAAACAGTTTCCCTGTATTACTTATAGTATCATGGGGCATGTGCATTTAAGAAAAATTCTTCAAGAAAAAGACCGCACATACTTAACAGCTTGTCTGGGAAACTTTAGGCATTGGAAAAACAAAGAAATACACACTCAACTCAGTAAAAGTTTACTGACGTTTGATCTTACCTAAATGAAGAGAATGAATGGGTTAATAGAGACCGTTCGTTCTTTTCTTTTTTTGTGCTAAACTATATAAGGTGAATAAGATATTTGGAGATGACAAAGATGGCAGATACAACTAATACAAATGTAAACTTATTAATGAAGGAACTAGAAGGGTACACTAAAAAACAAGTGACTTCTGTGCTTGATTTATTGGCAGATGGCAATACCGTTCCTTTTATTGCACGTTACCGTAAAGAAGCAACAGGTTCTTTAGATGAGGTACAGATTCGAGAGATTGAAGAACGGTATACGTATATAACTAACTTGGAAAAACGTAAAGCAGATGTCTTGGCTTCAATTGAAGAACAAGGAAAGTTGACACCTGAATTAGCCAAAGAAATCAAAGAGGCTGTACAAATGCAGCGGGTTGAAGACTTATATCGCCCGTATAAGCAAAAACGACGCACAAAAGCGACACTAGCGAAAGAACAGGGACTAGAACCCCTATCTGAATGGTTGTTGTCATTCCCGAAAGGTTCTATCGAAGCAGAGGCAGAAGAGTACATTAATGAAGAGAAGGAAGTTCATTCTGCGGAAGAAGCGTTGGCAGGGGCACATGAAATCATTGCGGAATATATTTCAGACAATCCTGAATACCGTAAATGGGTAAGAGACTATACCTATAACACAGGATTCATTGAGACAAAAGAGAAGAATAAAGAAGCAGATGAAAAGTCTGTATTTGAAATGTATTATGAGTACTCAGAAAAAATAAAAACAATGGTCTCCCATCGGGTTTTAGCAGTCAACCGAGGAGAAAAAGAAGATATTCTCTCTGTTACTTTAAAAGTGGACGAAGAGAGAATTCATCAGTTTATATATAAACAAGAAATCCCAGAAAACTCAAATTCTGAGGCTATTGTAAAAGTGAAAGAGGCTATAAATGATGCCTATAAGCGTTTTATTGGTCCAGCTATCGAAAGAGAATTAAGAAATGAACTAACTGAAAAAGCAGAAGAACAAGCGATTGAAGTGTTTGGAGAAAACCTAGGGAATTTACTCCTTCAGGCTCCTTTAAAAGATCAAATCATCTTGGGCTTTGACCCGGCATACCGTACGGGGTGTAAGTTAGCTGTAGTGGATGCTACAGGTAAAATGATGGCTGTCCATGTTATTTACCCACATAAACCAGCATCTCCGAGCAAAAGAGAGAGAGCAGAAAAAGAGTTTATAGAGTTTGTTGAGAAATATAATGTAGACACAGTGGCTATAGGAAATGGAACGGCTAGTCGAGAGTCAGAAACCTTTGTGGCAGAAGCTTTGAAAAAAGTGAAAAAACAAGTAGCTTACGTTATTGTAAACGAGGCAGGTGCTTCTGTTTATTCAGCCAGTGAAGAAGCGAGAAGAGAATTTCCCGATCTACAAGTAGAAGAAAGAAGTGCTGTAAGCATTGCCAGACGATTGCAAGATCCCTTAGCTGAATTAGTTAAAATTGATCCCAAATCAATTGGTGTCGGTCAGTACCAACATGACGTTTCACAAAAACGATTAACAGAACAATTGGATTTTGTAGTAGAAACAGCTGTTAACCAAGTAGGAGTCAATGTGAACACAGCTAGTAGTACACTCTTAAAACACATTTCAGGTTTGACTAAAACAACAGCTGAAAATATTGTTTTATATAGAGAAGAAAACGGGAAGTTTACTAATCGGTCACAGTTGAAAAAAGTGAAACGTTTAGGTACTAAAGCTTTTGAGCAGGCTGTTGGATTCTTACGTATTCCTGATGGGAAAGAACCATTTGATAAGACAGGTATTCACCCCGAAACATATAAAGAAGCTGAGAAAATAATTGAACAAACGGGTTTGACAAAGACTGAATTAGGAACAGAAGATTTGAAGATGCGTTTAAAATTAGTTAATGAGGACCAAGTCCTCGAAGAAACGAGATTAGGAAGAGAGACATATGAAGACATTATCGAAGCACTGACTGCTCCTGGAAGAGACATGCGTGACGATATGCCTGCACCATTACTTCGTACAGATGTTATGAGTATGGAAGATTTAAAAGAAGGCATGCCTTTAGAAGGAACGGTCCGTAATGTAGTGGATTTTGGTGCCTTTGTGGATGTCGGAGTGAAGCAAGACGGATTAGTTCATATTTCTAAATTAAGTAATCGGTATGTAAAACATCCAAGCGATGTTGTAGCAGTTGGTGATATAGTAAAAGTATGGATTGATTCCGTTGATGTGAACAAGGGACGTATTGCTCTCACAATGATTGGAAAAGATGAATAAGCAGAAAAAGAGAGAACCTTTCGGACTTATTCATTTAGATAGAAACAGGTGGTCTTATGAATCAAGGAGAATTGCAGCAACTAGTTGAAGAGATATCTAGACACTTTTTTAACCGTCCATTTAAACATCAGGCTACTTTTAATAGTCGCCTAAGAACAACCGGGGGCCGATATCATTTGAGGTCACACGATTTGGATTTTAACCCACAGGTTCTGGAAAAATTAGGGAAAGATGTTTTAATTGGGGTCATTAAACATGAATTGTGCCACTATCATTTACATTTACAAGGTAAAGGGCACCAGCATAAAGATAAGGACTTTAAAGACTTGCTTAAAGAAGTAGGCGGGATCCGTTACGTTCCATCTTTGAGAGGACAGAAAGAAAAAGTGATGTTCTGGCAGTACAAGTGTACCGGCTGTGGCTTAACAGCCAAGAGGCAGCGCCGATTCAACACACAAAAATTTATCTGTTCCAAGTGTAAAAGTTCATTTGTTTTGGTAGGTAGGGAAAAGGTAACAAGTTAAATTTTTTCCTAAAAGAGGTATAATAGTCTATATAAAAATTGATGGTAATGCCAAAAGTTCTATGAAAAATCAGATTATTCCTGTTCGAAGGTATGATATTCCCAAATAAGATACTTTTTTAAATCACAAAGATGTATTTTAAAAGTTTTCAAGCGGAATTAAGTGAAGAAAAGAATC
>NZ_BAAACW010000126.1:0-5924 GCF_039521845.1 Alkalibacterium iburiense | reverse complement strand
AAAAGAGTGAAGATAGCGGTTTTTAGATACACATTCAGAGAGTTTTTGAGACTTTTGACACCCGAACCATTCTATAAAAAAAGCACGTCTACATGAGCAGACGTGCTTTTCTGAGTCAGACAAGGTATAAGAGATGATTATAGTATGCCTATAAGGAGGACTATAGCCCCTATGATAATGGAAATCCAATTGACAGGTTTTTGAGGAGACATCAGTCCAATTACTCCTAAAACGACTGCAATAATTCCCATCCAAATCGGCTGCCAGAAGAAGCCGATTATTGCTAAAATGATACCAATGATTCCTAGCCATAATCCTGCTGTTGCTGAAATAGTTGAATTCGGTTCTCTACTTGCCATTTTAAACATTCCCCTTTCAAAATAGTGAGTGTTCTAATTGGTCTGTATCCTTCCGTATTCTTATCACTACTCTTGCACTTTTTATCAACTCCCTTATAACTTATGTCTATTTCTTCTACACTTTTACCCTATCAGCCTTTAGCTCAACCTTTCAAAAGATACGCACTCACTTTAGGACTTTTCAAACTTTTTTCATATCTATGACTTTTACGTGATGAATAAGTTGTTTTTTCATGAAAAAAGAAAAAGACCGAAAGAATCTCGAATACTTCTGATTCTCTCAGTCCGATTTAATCTAAAAATTCAATTTTTCCTTCGTCAAGCTCCTGAATACGTGCCAGTGAATAAACATCTACCCCTTGTTCTTCTAGCATAGAACGTCCTTTTTGCCAGGATTTTTCAATAACGATACCGGCTCCGACAGGCTGAGCTTTTGCTTGGCTACAAATGTTCAGCATCCCTTTAACTGCCTGGCCATTTGCTAAAAAGTCATCGATAATGAGAACTCGATCCCATTCATTTAGGTAGTGGCTAGATACCGAGATGGTATTAAAGGTTTCTTTAGTGTAGGAATACACATCACTTGTGTATAAATCGGTCGTTAACGTCAAGCTTTTATGTTTTCTCGCAAAAATAACAGGTACATTTAATTCTAAAGCAGTAAATATAGCTGGTGCTATACCAGAGGACTCAACAGTGATCACTTTAGTGACATGCTTATCTTTAAAATAACGTGCAAACTCTTTTCCCATTTTCTGGACTAGAACAGGGTCAACTTGATGATTCAAGAAACTATCTACACTAAGGACTTCTTTAGATAAGGCTTGCCCTTCTTTTAAGATTCTGTCTTTTAACTCCTTCACTATCATCCCTCTTTTATTAATTTTAACTATTAGGATACCACATAACATTCAAATACTCACTATTTATTATTCGAAATAGATTCCTTTTCAAAACCCAGTTCTTCTAAATAAGGATTAATTAGCTCAAGCAACCTCTCATACAAGACGGGATAAGCATTTACTCCCTTCACTTCGTAAGAATGGCGATCATCAAATCCTAATACCATTTCCCAATAGTTTCCTTCCGATTCATTCCTTTCTTCATAGTCTGTCTGCCAAGATAGAATAAATAGCTGATTAAAGAGATCATCTTTAATATCCTGCCATTCTGTCAAAGGTATGCGAGCCTTTTTGGCTACATCCTTATAAGGGATGGCTATTTCTAAATCTGTGTAACTATCAGCTTTTTCAAAGTAAATGGTTTTCATTTGCTTTGATTTTTGTCCCACAGAGAAATGAAAGGCAACGTAGTGACTTTGCGGTAAGCTATCGGTGTTATCCGCCATACAGCCAAATATTTCAGAGCAGTTTAAACAGCTGAATTCAGGAGTAATGCGTTCTTCATCCCAGTCATATGTATAAGGGACATATGCCCTCTCTTGTTCCCAGTTTTTAATGTTTTGACTCCCACAATAGGGACATCTAATGGCATAATGCATTTTCCTACTCCTTTTCTCTGGTTTTCCTTAGTATAACATTAAGAGGTTTTTTACTTCATTAAAATGACAAAGGAGACTAAAAATGAAATCTAACACTTATCAAGACGTACTGGACTTTTGGTTTAGGGAAATAGATTCTGATCTATGGTTCAAGCAAGACGATCAGTTAGACAAGGAAATCAGTCAGCGATTTGGGGAAACATTTAAACAAGCGAAGGCCTGTGAGCTTGTTGGCTGGAGAGACACGATTCATGGACGGCTGGCAGAGGTTATTTTACTGGATCAGTTTTCAAGAAATATGTTCCGAGGAAAACCGGATGCGTTTAGGCAGGACTCTTTAGCCTTAGCTTTGGCACAAGAAGCGCTGAGGTTTGGAAAAATAAACAAGCTAAGTACAGAAGAACGCGCTTTTTTGTATATGCCTTTTATGCACTCGGAATCTTTGCCTATTCATGAAAAGGCAATGGCATTATTCCAAGAAGACGGAATGGAAGACTATCTGAAATATGAAAAAAAGCATCGGGATATAATTAAGCAATTTGGAAGGTACCCTTACAGAAATGATGTATTAGGGAGAGAGTCCACCGAAGATGAACGTGAATTTCTAGCTGAATTCGAAGGATTTTAATTAGTATATCCTTTGTTAAACTGAGATACAAGTAATTGTAAAAGTGTAAAAGCACTTGAATAGGCTTATACAATGCCTATTAATTGAAGTGAGAGCTGGATATATAGTACCTTTACAGTAATAGGAATCGGATACTATTAATAAACAGGAGGTTTGATGAATGGATATAGGAATTAAAGGAAAAGTTGCCCTCGTCACTGGTGGGCGTTGGGAATCGGTAAAGAAACAGCCCGACAACTACTAGAAGAAGGCGCAACAGTTGTCATAACCGACATAAAAGAATCGGAGTTAGAAGAAGCGGCTAATGAGTTGGGAGCTAGCCACACAGTCTATGCTTACCCGGCAGATACGACTAGCACAGAAGATTTAAAAAACTTGCATACTTATGTTAAAGAACAGGTAGGAGAAATTGACATACTTGTTCAAAATGCTGGTATAGCTGGTGAACAAGGCTTGTTTCACGAACTGGATGACGATGCCTGGACTAACACAATGGAAATTAATTTATTCGGGTCCGTTCGAGTAGTAAGAGAGTTTCTGCCTGATTTAAGAAATGGTGGCTGGGGACGTATTGTCTTTCTTGCCTCTGAAAATGCAGTCTTGCCATACAAAGAAGAATTGCCCTATAACTGTACAAAAGCAGCCCTTCTATCCTTTTCAAAAGGCCTGTCAAAAACCTATGCCTCAGACGGTTTACTTGTGAATGCCGTCTCACCTGCCTTTATCGAATCAGCCATGACTGATATGCTCGTGGAAGATAAAGCTAAGGAAGAAGACGTCTCATTTGAAGAAGCGATTGACATCATCTTAAAGGAACAAAAAGTGCATTTAGAGTTAAAAAGACGCGGTAAAGTCGAAGAAGCTGCTAGTGTCATTGTCTTTTTATGTTCCGATCAAGCATCATTTGTTACGGGATCAAACTACCGTGTAGACGGTGGAGCAGTTGGAACTATATAAAAAATACAAAGGAGTAGATACTGAATGACTAAGGAATTTGATTACTTGCTCGTAGGCGGAGGAATCGTGTCTGCCCACGCAGCAGAAGGCATTCGAGAACTAGATAAAACGGGTACGATTGGAATCATTTCAAGCGAGAAAGATAAACCATATACTCGTCCTGCTTTAACTAAAAAGCTATGGACTGACGAAGAGTTTACGGTTGAGGATGTCGTATTTGATACTATTGAAGAAACGAATGCCACTTTCATCCCTAATACAACAGTTACGTCAATTGACAAAGAAAATAAGACAGTGACAACCAACCATGACGTCACGTACACCTATAAAAAATTATTACTTGCAACGGGTGGCGAACCTCAGAGTATTGAAGGGCCTGAAGACGACAGAGTGTTTGCTTTCAGAACATTGGAAAACTACAACAATCTAAGAAGCCTGGCTGGAAAAGGAAAACATGCTATTGTGGTTGGCGGTAGTTATATCGGGACAGAATTAGCAGCTAACTTGAAGCTGAACGACACAGACGTTACCTTTATATACCCGCAAGAGATGCTGAGTGGCAATCGATTCCCTGAAGAGCTGGCTAGAGAATACGAAAACACATACAGAGAACACGGCATTACTTTGATGAGTGGCACAAGAGCGGAATCTTACTCTAAAAAGGGCGATAAATTAGTTGTTCAATTAGATAACGGGGAAACCGTTGAAGGGGATATGCTCGTCCTTGGACTAGGAGTTGACCCACGCCTATCCTTAGCTGAAGAAGCCGGTCTTGAAGTAGATGATGGGGTTATTGCAGATGAATACTTACGTACCTCTGACCCGAATATTTATGCTGCTGGAGATATCGTTTCTTATCCGGATACTATTTTAGGACGGACACGCATTGAACACGTCGATCACGCTCGCCAATCCGGTACACAAGTAGGTAAAATAATGGCTGGTTCAAATGACCCGTATACTCATACCCCTTACTTTTATTCAGATGTTTTTGATATATCTTGGGAAGCCATCGGAACATTGGACCCCAAGCTGGATTACATGATTGACAGAGTGGACGGCGGAAAAGTAGTGTACTTCCTAGAAAATGACAAGCCGGTCGGTGTCATTACTTGGAATATAGAAACTGATTTAGACGAAGTGAGAGAGGTCCTGAAAACCCAACCACCTTCTTCTGAATTAAAAGGGCGAATCCGTGATACAAGCGACGAAGAAGAATAAAGACTACTTTAAAGATGTTGGTCATGGCCAGCATCTTTTCTTCTGATTAAACAATTCACAATAGGTATTGATTGTACTCTATAAAACATCCCCTTATACTGTAGGTGTAAAGAATGAGGTACCACAATTAACAGGAGGGTTTTATCATGCATAAGTTTGTTGAAGGAAGCTATGAGTCGATAGATGAAGTGATTAAAGCAGTCAATGCTTTGGTTTCACGAGGACATGCACAAGATTGCATATCATTAATTACTAATGCTCCAAAAAAAGAAGAAATTAGTAAAGATATAGATATACCTGTCGCTACCTTTGATGAAAAAAGAAAGTCCGTTGATGTATTAGCTGAATACAAAGAAGAGATAGAAAATGACTATATTGTGGTCTTAGTCAAAGAGCCCGCAGATGAAAATGCAGAAAGTTCAAATGACATGAATAGGAAGCATGATCAGAACAATTCTCCAAGGACAGTTGATTTAGGTGATGAGCCGGATAATGTAGATTTATCTCATACGAATGCGACTCCCAGTCAATCACAAAGAGATATTAACTTAATATTATAATCACTTCCCTTTCAGAAAAGACTCAGTCTTTATCTGAAAGGGATAATTTTGTGCTTATTCTTATGATTTGAAGTAATCGCTTTCATTCGTTATACTTAAGATACAGGAACAAACTATACAGAAAGGATGTCACGTATGAATAGTAAAGTCGAGGGAGTTTACGATACTATCGAAGAAGCCAATCGGAAAGTTGAAGGTTTACGAGACAGAGGCCACCCACGACACACAGTTATCGTCGTTGTTAACGAAGAAATTGGAGAGAAGATTTCAGGAAATATTAATGCAACGGTAGACATACGTGGAAAAACTTCATCAGATGATTCAGGCGGATCCATGTGGGACTCCATTAAAAGCGCTTTTACCTCTGATGATGAAGATGATGAACCTGTTACCTACGATAAAGATAATGACCCAGCTTACGACTATCAAGATGACATCAAGCAAGGTAAAATAGTGGTCTTACTCAGACAAGGAGCACGATTGTAAGTTTTTTACTCAAGTCCTATTCCATTCAACAAAACAATTTAGTCTTTTCCCCTTTTCAGTTATAGAATCATATACTGGAAAGGGGCTTTTCAACTTTTCAGTTAAACTAGAATCATTTCATCATGTAATCCTCATTTATGTTATACTCTCGAGTTTGACAGTCAAAACGACAAGAATGCCTTAGGTATAGGCTCTCTTATCGTTTTTTTAGT